>JAABTU010000023.1 GCA_011389715.1 Desulfotignum sp. | reverse complement strand
CTTGGAAAACCAGACAGCTGCCATAAATCCCAGGGCAAGAAACAGCCCGTATGTATAGAGACTGAAGCTGCCGAAGTTAAACAAAATGGGATGCATATTACCTCTGATTTAAAAATCGGGTATTTTTTTGAATACCACATGATATATAAGGACAGCCATGCCCACACTGATAGCGGCATCTGCCACATTAAAGGCGGGCCAGTGGGCCGTGCCCACATAAAAATCTAAAAAATCCACCACATGCCCGTACCGAAACCGGTCCACAAGGTTGCCCACAGCTCCGGAAAAGATCAGGGCCAGGCCGTAGGACAGCGCAATATGGGTTCTGGCAACCCGTGTATAGAACCAGCAGATGAACAGGGCCACCACAGATGACAAAAAAAGAAACACAATTTTCCGCACCAGGTGTGACTGGGTGGCAAAAAAGCCGAATGCACCGCCGGGATTCAGCACATGGGTGATATGAAAAAAATTATCAATCACCACAATATATTCGTGCAGGGCCAGGTGCATGACAATCCATTTTTTGGTTATCTGGTCAACCAGGACAATCACAGCGCTCACAAGAATCAGGCGTATGAGTTCTTTTTTTCCCACAACAGCCCTTTATTACAGGATCTGCTGCAGAGCGGCTGCACACCGGTCACAGGCTGTGGGGTGATTTTCGTCCTGTCCGATGGCATTGCTGAACCGCCAGCACCGTGCACATTTTTCTCCTGTTGCCTTTTTTACTGCAATTTCAAGGCCCTGGATCTCTTTTCCCATAAAAGCGCCTGGCTCCAGGTTTTCAACTATTCTGGCCGAAGAAACAATAAAAATATCAGACAGGTCCTGGTCCAGATTCCGGAGCAGTTCTTTAAGATCCGCGTCCGGCACGCTTATTTCTAATGCCGCGTCCAGGGGGTGGCCGATGAGCTTGGTTTTCCTGGCATCTTCCAGGGCCCTGGTCACCTCGGACCGCAGGGCCAGGATCTGTTTCCATTTGTCTGCCAGGGTGTGGTCCTGCCATCCGGGATCAGGCACAGCCATGGGCTCCATGTGCACACTTTCTTTTTCAGCCTCCCCAAGGGGCATATGGGAATAAATTTCTTCTGCAGTAAAGGGCAGAATCGGTGCCATGATCTTTACCAGAGCGTCCAGAATACAGGCCATGACAGTCTGGGCATCTTTTCTTTGGGGACTGGCCCCAGGAGAGGTATAGAGCCTGTCTTTGATGATATCCAGGTAAAAAGCCGACAAATCCACCACACAGAAATTGTGCAGGGCATGGTAAATGGTATGAAACTCATAATTTTCATAAGCCTGCACCGATTTTTGCGTCACCTGAAACAGCCGGTGCAGGATAAACCGGTCCATCTCACACATGCCGGATATGGGCCTGACGTCGGTCTTCGTGTCAAAATCACTGACATTGCCCAGCATGAACCGGCAGGTGTTCCGGATCCTGCGGTAGGCGTCAGACAACTGCCTGATGATATTATCGGAGATGCTCACATCTCCCCTGTAGTCGGCAGAGGCCGCCCACAGGCGCAGAACATCGGCACCGTACTGCTTGATCACCTTTTCCGGGGCCACCACATTGCCAACAGACTTGGACATTTTGTGCCCTGCCTCATCCACCACAAATCCATGGGTCAAAACAGCTTTGTACGGGGCTTTACCCGTACGGCCCACCGCTGTAAGCAACGAAGAGTGGAACCATCCCCGGTGCTGGTCAGATCCTTCCAGGTACATATCTGCGGGTCGCTGCAATCCTGACCGTTCGGCAAGCACAGCAGCATGGCTGACACCGGAGTCGAACCACACATCCAGAATATTGTGGTCCTTGGTAAATTCCGCAGCCCCGCAGGCTTCACATTTTGCATTGTCAGGCATGAGGAATGCCGCATCCTTCTCAAACCAGATGTCAGAGGAATTTTCTGTGAACAGGGCATGGACCTTGTCCACTGATTCCCTGGTCACAAAAATATTTTTACATTTTTTGCAGTGAAAAATGGGGATGGGGACCCCCCAGGAACGCTGGCGGGACAGACACCAGTCCGGCCGGTTTTCGATCATGGCATATATTCTTTCTTTTCCCCAGGCGGGAATCCATTTCACATGGTTGATCTGTTCCAGGGTTTTTGCCCGAAGGCCCTGTTTGTCCATGGAGATGAACCACTGGGGGGTGGCCCTGAAAATCACCGGGTTCTTGCACCGCCAGCAATGGGGATAGGAATGAGACAGGTGTTCGTTTTTCAGCAATGCCCCTTTTTCTTCCAGCACTGCATTAATGTGTTTGTTGGCTTTAAAGATAAATTCTCCGGCAAACAATGGCACATCTGAAGAAAAAACACCGGTATCTTCCACCGGAGAATAGCAGTCCAGATTGTATTTCCGTCCCACTACATGGTCGTCCGCACCGTGGCCAGGGGCGGTATGCACACACCCGGTGCCGGCATCCAGTGTGACATGTTCCCCTAAAATGACAAGAGAATCCCTGTCATAAATGGGGTGGGTACATCTTTTATGTTCCAGGTCCCGGGGACTGATTTCGCCAGCAATGGTGTAATTCTCAATGCCGAATGCCTGCATCACCTTTTCCACCAGTTCTCTGGCCAGAATCAACATCCCCTGGGCTTCTGTTTTGACCGCAGCATAGACAAATCCAGGGTGCAGGCAGATCCCTAAGTTGGCTGGAATGGTCCAGGGGGTGGTGGTCCAGATTACCAGGGAAACAGGATCATTACCTGCGCCGGGTATCAAATGAGAGATATCATCTTTAAGAGGAAATTTCACGTAAATGGACGGCGAGGAATGGTCATGGTACTCGATTTCCGCTTCAGCCAGCGCGGTCTGGCAGGAACAGCACCAGTGGATGGGTTTTTTGCCCAAAAACATGTCCCCGGACAGGGCAAACTCGCCGCATTCTCCGGCAATCCTTGCCTCATATGCATAGTTCATGGTCAAATAGGGATCATCCCACTCTCCGGTCACACCGAACCGCTTGAACTCATCTCTTTGCACATCCACAAATTTGGCAGCATAAGACCGGCACTCTTTGCGGATCTGCACCGGGGTCATCTCTTTTTTCCTGGATCCCAGTTTTTTGTCCACATTGTGCTCAATGGGCAGGCCGTGGCAGTCCCATCCCGGGACATAAGGAGCGTTAAAGCCTGCCATCTGACGGGATCTGACAATAATATCCTTTAAAATCTTGTTGATGGCATGGCCCATGTGCAGATGGCCGTTGGCATAGGGAGGACCGTCATGAAGAATAAAAAGCGGTTTGTCTTTTGATTGTTCCCGCAGTTTTTCATATATTTTTTTCTCATCCCATTGTTTGAGCTGCTCCGGTTCCCGCTGGGGCAGGTTGGCCTTCATGGCAAACCGGGTGGAAGGCAGGTTCAGTGTCTGTTTATAATCCATTCGTCCTCCGAATCTGGATAAATATTGTTTGTCACGTCATGGTCACATGTTGGCATTAAACTTTTCTTTTTAGTGCCAAAATGGTGAAAAGTCAAGTTCACTGCAAATAAATTGAAACTAGGCTTGACTTTTGCAAAGAGAACTATATAATTCAAACATCGCGCCCGGAGAAAAAGGCGTGCAATTTATTTTCCGCCGTAAGGTGTATATCCCGACTAAACGTGTGATTACCCCCCAAAGCAAGAAGATTTTTTTTATTTTATTTATTACAGGAGAGTGCCGACATGGCAAATGGTATCGTAAAATGGTTTAACGACTCAAAAGGGTTTGGATTCATCGAAGTTGAAGACGGTGGAAAAGATGTTTTTGTACATCACTCAGGCATTAACTCAAGCGGTTTTAAATCCCTCAATGAAGGGGATCGTGTCTCATTTGATATTGAAGAAGGCCAGAAAGGGCCTTCTGCCAAAAATGTAACCGTGCTTTAAGCCGGTCCGTTTACATCAAAACACATTAAAGACCAAAACAGTTCCTGGATTTTGTAATTCAGGAACTGTTTTTTTTTGGCGTAAGCCTTACCAGGCAGCGGCGTGCCTCTTCCAAAGGCAACGTATAGTGATCACACTGGATTATAAATCGGGTTTCCAGTGACGAAGTGATTTCCTGTGTTGCCGTAGGACCTTTTAAAGCATAAATGGTACCTTTGGGGTGTAACAAAGGGGCTGCCAGGCTGGCAAGGGATGACAGACCGGCAAACCCCCTGGCCAGAACAGCATCAAACCTGCCGGCAAAATCCGGATTCTGGTGAAAACGTTCCACCCTGCCGTGAATGGCTGAAATATCCGTTACCCCCAGCATCCGGATAACATGTTTGAGAAAATTGACTTTTTTTCTGGATGCATCGACCAGCACCATCTGCATCTTTTCGTTGAGCAGTTTTACCGGCAGACCTGGAAAACCTGCACCAGATCCCATATCCAGTACAGTTTTTTCCTGACACACAAAAGACTGAATCGCCATGGCATCAAGAAAATGCTTTTGGGCCATGGCCAGCGGATCAGTGATAGCGGTGAGATTTATTTGTCTGTTCCATTTTTCCAGCTGAGCAGCATGACAGACCATCTGGGCCACCTGCTTTTTGGAAAGGCAAATACCCAACTGATCACTGCCCCGGCGAAGATGTAAGCAAAACGCGCGCTGATTCGGGATTTCTCCACCAGGATCAATTATTCTTCCGGGATTCAAAACCGATCCCGGGGCCTGACAACGGCATCCATTCCTGTATCGTGGATGAACCGTTCTTTGGTCTGCTCAGCCTGTTTCCGATCAGGATATGTTCCGGTTCTCACCATGTACCAGGTGATCTTACTTGGGCGGGTCAAGACCAGAATACGGGCTTCATACCCTTTCTCCATCAGTTTTTCATACATTTGTTGTGCATTGGCCTTGACCTGGTAGGCCCCGGTCTGGATTTCATACCCCTCATCTCTTTTTTCACCGGCCGGCTTCTCAATCAATGCTGGAACAGTTGAAGACGTCTTTTTTTGAGATGGTTTTTTTTGTGACGGGAGCGCTTCCTCCACATCCCCGGGACCATTTATTCGGGATTGCTTTTCTATTATCTCTGGATCACGAGAAGTTTTGGAAAAACCGGGCATCTGTTTTGTTACGCTGTTTGTGGAAAAGCCAGCAGTGTCAGTTTCCGGGGGCGGCTGGGGTGCAGGGACCATCTTTTCCAGCTGGGTTCTGGCATACATCTGTTCGGGATCTATTTCAATGGCTCTTTCATAGGCCTTGCGTGCTGCCTGAAGATTGTTTGTTTTCAAAAGCAAATCCCCTTTCAGGCAGTGGGCCAGATAAAAATCCGGCTTCAGGGACAGGGTTTTTGAAATATCAGCCAGGCTTTTATCATATTCATCGAGTTCAGCCCAGCAGATAGCCCGGTTAAAATAGGTATAATGGCTGTCAGGGGAAAGGGAGATTTCCTTGTTATAGTTTTCAATGGCTTTGGTATATTGGGCTTTGTAATACCAGGCCACCCCCAGGTTGCTGTAAAGCCCTTTCAGGTCGGGTACCAGGTCTCGGGTTTTTTCAAAATCCCGGATGGCCAGGTCATATTGGTTGTTTTTCATATGAGCGACCCCTCTGTTTTTATAGGCATCGGGATTGTGGGGATCACTTTCAATCAATGCTGTAAAAGATGCTATTGCTTCAGGATATTGCTGCTGTTTCAGATACTGTACCCCTTTTTCGAACAACGCTCTTTCGTCTGATCCAAAAACCGGTGTATTCAGAAAGCAAAAAAGAAATATAGCCAGGAAAAAAATTTTCTTCACGATGATACTCCACCAAATCTTACATTTTAAAAATATTATTCTAATAAATATTCCTATCAAAAACAAGAAAAATAAAGGTAGACAACCCTGCCCGGGTCTGCTACAGATAGCCTGAAAAAAAAGTGGTCTTTTTTTGGGCAGCTATAGACAACCGTACGTTTTTTTGATATGGAAAAATTGGCACCTCGGGTGATTGCAGTGCAAAAAGACAAAGAACGTATTTTTTGACATATGGGCACATTTAGGGGTAGACGACCGGTTTTTTTTCTGATACACGTATAATCACGCCTGTGTGCAAAAGCCGGAAAGGATGAAAATGGTGACAGAGAGAATGGAAATGCTGAAACAAAATGATCCTGTGGATATCTGCTGCGGCCGGCCCATCACCCGCAGAGAAATCAGTGAAATCCAGGAAACAGTGAATCTTTTTGGAAAGTTAAGCCGAAAGGAATTGTCCCACACCATCTGTGAGCACCTGAACTGGCGAACCCCTTCCGGCACCAACAAATGGAATGCCTGCCTGAACATGTTAAAAAAGTTTGAAAAAAAAGGACTGCTCACACTGCCGGCGAAAAAAAGTCACACCAGACCTGCCGGAAAACCCATTGTCTTTTCAAAAAAAACCACCCCCGGGCCAACAATCTGTACCAGCCTTGATGCCGTGGTTCCGGTTTTTCTTACACCAGCAGAAACCAGAGAAGAAATCGGGTTATGGAATGAATATGTCCACAGACATCATTACCTTGGATACTGCCAGCCCTTTGGGTATACCCTCCGCTATTTTTTCGGACACGGGCGCACCCTGTTCGGCTGCATTCTTTTTTCCGGGGCAGCCAAAGCAATCGCATCCCGGGATAACTGGATCGGCTGGACCCCGGACCGGCGCATCACCACCCTGCCATGGGTCATTAACAATTCCAGATTTCTGATATTCCCCTGGGTGAAGGTGAAAAACCTGGCAAGCCACGTACTGGGACATGTATCCCGTCAGATCAGATATGACTGGCATGAAAAATGGGGGTTTACCCCGGTTCTCATGGAAACCTTTGTTGATCCGGCCCGGTACCAGGGCACCTGTTACCGGGCCGCCAACTGGATTCATCTGGGAATGACCAGCGGCAAAGGGCTTGTACGGAAAAACAAAACCTACAAAACCAGCCCCAAGCATATTTTTGTCAAACCCTTAACCAAACATTTCCGCAAGCAGCTTTGTGAAGGAAACACCATTGCCCTGCCCTGCACCAGCCGGCATCCAGACCTTGAAAACACGGTGGGGGCAATCAGGTCTCCGGCAGGATATACACAACCGAGCCCTGAGTCCTCAAGGAGAACAAAATGACACCATTTTTTTTGACACTGCCTGCTGTCAACACAGCCGACAGAAACCTTAACCGGCAGCCCATCTGCCGAATTTTGTCATGCACAGTTTTTTTCAGGGAAAAAGGCAACCTGTGTCTTCCTGGACAGAACCCCCAAATGGAGATCCCTGTCAGCCTTACAGCTGGCAGCCACACTTTTCCGGACAAGATGAATTTCCCGGTATGAGTTTTGCATAGCACGGTCACATAAGAAAATAAAAAATACAACAACTGTATTAAAAAGGTAAAACAATGAAAAAATGCATCAGTTATATCGCAGCAATTTTATTTTTGTGCACCAGCATGGCATATGCCGTACCCATGATTGATATCACCATCACCGATGATTACATAGGCGGCAATTACGGTGATAGTTGGGACCAAAACGACGGGGATGTTATTGCTTCTTCTCGGGACATCGACTCCTTTGATATTGACTGGATGAATGTAATTATAAATTCAGATGGCGACATCGAAGTGACAATCCAGACCGATTATTTAGAAGGGTATTTGGGTACCAATTATGGAGATCTTTTTATCAGCACTGATGGCTGGGATCCTGTTGGCACATCGGGATCAGGTTATACAACTGACACCTATGAGTATGGGGAAGATTGGGAATTTGTTCTGGATACCTCACACTATAATATTTATGCGGTCAACGAAGGTAATATTGACCTTTCCAATGATGTTATGACCGTAGGTTCAAGCCAGTATCGAACCAATCAGGAAGTGCTTTATGCTCCAGAACGTGGAGAGTCAGCACTGGAATCATTTAGCTTTACCCCAGGTGGATTCATCAACGACACCGACACCCCCCGCTTTATCTCCTATGACTTTAATCTGAGCGCCCTGGGTATCGACTGGGAAGAAGACGGGCTTGATCTGGGGTTCCACTGGGCCATGACCTGCGCCAATGACGTGATTGAAGGCGGTGTCAGCATGGCACCGGTGCCGGAACCCGGCACCATGCTGCTGCTGGGAGTTGGCCTTCTCGGACTGGGCGCGGTTGGCAGAAAACATTACCCCCAAAAATAACACAAAACAAGGTATTATTTTTACCAAAAATGGGAAATATTTTACATATTTCCCATCAAATCCAGAAAAAAACCAGGAAAAGCTGCCATGCTTTCCCTGGTTTTTGTTTTTTTTGGAAAACGCCGTTGACAAAATTGACGAAACAGGGTATAGAATCGATTTTTCACAGATACGCTGAATTTACCCCGAAATACATTTATAACAAAATCGCAAGAACGACCATGCCCTGACGG
>JAABTU010000033.1 GCA_011389715.1 Desulfotignum sp. | reverse complement strand
AAAGCCATCCATGGCCTTAGAAAGGCTTTTAAAAGTGGTGAGGCTGGTGAAGCAAAAGAACATGTCAGGGCATTGATTGAAAAAATAGTACTGACACCAAAAGAAAACCTAAAAGAGCTATCCATTGATCTTTACGGAGACTTGGCAGGAATCTTAAAAATTGCTTCGAAAGGAGACTCTATGAAAAACACAGCCCAAAAATCAAAAAGGCTCGGTAAGAAAGCTGTCAATGACAATTTTCTTACCGAGCCGTCTATTACGGTGGTAGCGGGGGAAGGATTTGAACCAACGACCTTCGGGTTATGAGCCCGACGAGCTACCAGACTGCTCCACCCCGCATCAATTCGATTAATATAGGCCAAAAGTTTATAAAGGTCAAGCATTTTATTAATTTTTTATTGGGGCACTGCCCATATTTCAGTGAAGCAGTGATTCTATCATGGCCTTGAGTTCGTCATAGTTTTGGGCAACAGGGATGTCCGGGAAATCGGTGACCACAGATGCAGGGGGTTTAAAGAAAAACCCCTGGTGGGCGGCCTGGATCATGTCGATATCGTTGTAAGAATCACCAAAGGCAGTCACCCGGTACTGCAGTCCCTTGAGGGCCTGCACCGCTTTTTGCTTCTGGTTTTCAATACGCAGGTTGTAGTCTGTGATATTGCCCCGGGGATCAATGGTCAGGCTGTGGCACAAAAGAGTGGGAAACCCCAGTTTGGCCATCAGGGGCTTGGCAAATTCCTCAAACGTATCTGACAATATGATGATCTGGTACCGGGAGCGTAACCAGTCCAGGGTTTCTTTTGCCCCGGGAAGGGGTTCCAGGGTGGCGATTACCGCCTGGATATCCTGGATACTGAGGTTGTGCTCCTTTAGTAGGGCCAGGCGCCGGGTCATCAGCACATTATAGTCACTGATATCTCTGGTGGTGAGTTTCAATGCCTCTATGCCGGTCTTCAGGGCCACATTGATCCAGATCTCCGGGAGAAACACCCCTTCTAAGTCTGCCACAAGCATATCCATCAGACAGCCTCCTCTTCGATGCGGATCACCATGGGATTTCCCACCACGCAGTCTGTGGCAGATATCTGGGAAAGCGCGGTCTGTACCCACTCTTCTCTGGCAGTATGGGTGATCATGACCACGGGTACCTTGCCGTTGGTTTTGCGCCCTTTCTGGTGCACGGATTTGATGCTGATCTGGTTTTCCCCCAGGATGCCTGAAATTCTGGACAGAACCCCGGGATGGTCCTGGGCTTCGAACCGCAGGTAATACCTTGTCATCAACTCTTTCATGGACAAAATAGGCATGGGCCGGATATTGTCTTCCGGATATCCCAGGATGGGGACCCGGCGTTTGGTCCCGGAAATAATATTTCTGGCAATATCGGCAATGTCACTGAGCACTGCTGATGCTGTGGGCATCATACCTGCCCCGTGCCCGTATAGCATGGTTTTACCGGTGGCATCCGCATCAATGGCTATGGCATTCATGGAATGGTCCACATGAGAAAGGGGATTGGCATTGTCAATCATGGTGGGATGCACCCGGGCCTCCACATGGTCCCCATGGATTTTACCGATGGCCAGCAACTTTATGGTGTAACCAAATGATCCGGCAAATGCAATATCCATGGGGGTGATGTGCCGGATGCCCTCCACATGGATTTCTTTGAGATTGATCTCCATACCATGGGCCAGGGCATTGAGTATGGCCAGTTTATGGGCTGTGTCATGGCCGTCAATGTCCAGCGACGGTTCAGCTTCGGCAAAACCCAGTTCCTGGGCTTTTTTCAGGGCTTCTGCAAAAGAACATCCTTCCTGGGAAATCCTGGTGAGGATGTAGTTGCAGGTCCCGTTCAAAATAGCGGACATGGAATGGATATCGTTTGCCACAAGAGATTCCCGAAGGGTTTTTATAATGGGCATGCACCCCCCGCAACTGGCCTCAAAAGCCAGATCCACCTGATTTTTTCGGGCGGTCTTTACCAGTTCGTTGCCGTACCCGGCCAGCAGTGCCTTGTTGGCGGTTATCACATGTTTTTTGTTTTCCAGGGCCTGAAAAATAAAATCTTTTGCCACGGTTTCTCCGCCGATAAGCTCCACAACAATATCAATATCCGGATCCGTCAGAACCGCTGCGGCATCATCCACCAGGTCCGTGCTGCCAAGATCGATTCCACGGTCCGTTTTTATATCAATATCTGCAATGGTTTTCAGGTGTAAATGGGCACCTGTTCTGGATTCCAGCAGATGTTTTTTCCGGGTCAGCAGTCTTGCCACCCCAGTTCCCACAACACCAAACCCCAAAATGCCAATGTGGATTGTTTTCATGGATTGTGTTTTCTCCAAAAAAGTGATCTGTGTTAAAAATACGATAGATACAATATAAAGGCGCCCATGTCAAAAAGCTTTTGACTTTTACTACCCATATGTTTATCATTGCAGGGTTTTATTAGGATGCAATTATCCAGACAAGGTGACTTTTATGAACAATTCACTGACATATGCTGATTCCGGTGTGGATATCGACAAAGCCAACCAGTTGGTCGACAGAATCAAAGATATTGCCAAAACAACCCCAAGATCCGGTGTCATGGGAGAAATCGGCGGTTTTGGCGGCCTTTTTTCCCTGAACCTGTCCAATATATTAAATCCGGTACTGGTCAGTTCAACAGACGGGGTGGGAACCAAATTAAAAATCGCGTTCCTGATGAATCAGCATGACACCATCGGCATTGACCTTGTGGCCATGTGCGTAAATGATATTATTGTTCAGGGAGCAAAACCCCTTTTCTTTCTGGATTACCTTGCCATGGGCACACTGGACAATACCGTGGCGGAACAGATCATCCTGGGTATAGCCAAGGGATGTACCCAGGCGGGCTGTGCCCTTATAGGCGGTGAAACTGCAGAAATGCCCGGCATTTACCAGACAGGAGAGTATGATCTCTCCGGATTTGCCGTGGGCATTGTGGACAACACCAAAATCATTGACGGATCATATGTCAGACCGGGACACAAACTCATCGGCCTTGCCTCCAGCGGCATCCATTCCAACGGCTTTTCTTTGGTCAGGAAAATATTTTTTGACCACTGCAAATATGATGTGGGCACCCAGATACCGGAACTTGGCACCACCCTGGGAAAGGAACTGCTCCGGCCCACCACCATTTATGTGTCCACCATCCTGAGCCTGATGCGGGATCTGCCCATCCATGGTCTGGCCCACATTACCGGCGGCGGCATAGATGAGAACATCACCCGGGTCATTCCTGATGCCTGCAAAGCAGTTATCCACAAAGATGCCTGGGAAAGACCCGCCATATTCACATTGCTCCAGAACCTGGGCAATGTGGCAGATGCAGAGATGCACAGAACTTTCAACAACGGTATCGGCATGGTGATGGTGGTGCCGGAAAAGTCTGCCCAGGAAGTGATGGACCGCCTGGGTGCCATGGAAGAAAACGCCTATTTCATTGGTGAAATCACCTCCAGAAAAAACAATGAAAAACAGATCCAGTGGATCTGATGTGCAATGATCGTCCTGGGCATTGAATCATCCTGTGATGAAACCGCAGCTGCGGTGGTGGATGAAAACAACCGGATATTGTCATCAGTAATCGCCTCCCAGGTGGCTGTCCACAAACAATATGGCGGCGTGGTTCCGGAACTGGCATCCCGCATGCATGTGGAAGCCATCTCCCGGGTGGTGACAAAAGCCGTGCACCAGGCCGGTATCTGTCTCTCAGATATCGGCGGGGTGGCTGCCACCCGGGGACCGGGGCTTATCGGTGCCCTGCTGGTGGGATTCTGCTTTGCCAAATCCTTTGCATGGGCCAGGGGACTGCCCCTGGCCGGGGTCAATCACTTAGAAGCCCATATCCACTCCCTGTTTCTGGCAGACCAGGAACTTACCTTTCCCTTTACCGCACTTGTGGTATCCGGCGGCCACACCAATATCTACCATGTCTCGGCCGACAACCGGTTTTCACTCATGGGCCAGACCAGGGATGATGCAGCAGGAGAAGCCTTTGACAAGGTATCCAAAATGCTGGACCTGGGATATCCGGGGGGGCCTGTGATTGAAAATCTGGCAAAAACCCAGGATCCCGACCAGATACGCTTTCCCAGATCCCTGCTGGAAAAAGACAGCTGTGATTTCAGTTTTTCCGGTCTCAAGTCAGCCGTTGCCCGGTATATCCATGAAAATCCTGTGAAAAGCCAAAGGGACAAGGCCCGGGTGGCAGCCGCTTTTCAGGCAGCTGTCATCGATGTGCTCTGTGAGAAACTTCTGCGGGCTGCCAGGTCCATATCCTGCAGTCAGATTGGCATTTCCGGCGGTGTCTCCGCCAACCAGACATTTGTCACAACCCTTGTCCGGCGCGCTGCCAGAAAAAAGATCCAGGTCATTGCCCCGCCGATATCCCTTTGCGGGGACAATGCCGCCATGGTGGCGGCAAGAGGAGCGGTCATGATCCGGGACGGATGCCTGTGCAGCCTTGACGATGATGTGTTTTCCAGGGCATTGCTCTAAGCGTGACAGTTTCAGGCCGGATGCCAGCCCAGATATTTTTGCTTATACCGGTATATCCTTTCCAGGCAGACATCTGCTTTGGCCTGCAGGGTTGTGTCTGATTCCAGCAGCCCCACCAGGGCCTGAAACGCATTTTCAATATTGGGTCCTTTATGGCAGATCAGGGCAAGGTCAATGTCTGATGCCAGAACCTGTGCCATACAGGTTGCCATATCATGGCCAATGGCCTTCATGTCCAGGTCATCGGTGAGCACCAGTCCCTGGAATCCCAGAGCATCTCTTACCAGATCCCGTGCAATGGCCACAGACAGGCTTGCCTGCCATTGGTCATCCAGCTTTGAATACACAACATGGGTCAGCATGATCCCTGAAACATCCGCCTGCACAGCTGCTTTAAAAGGCACCAGATCTGATGCCGCAAGGGTGGAAAGATCTGCATCCAGAACTGGAAGCTTGTGATGGGAATCCAGCACGGTTCTGCCGATACCCGGAAAATGCTTGGCAACAGCCATAACCTTGTTTTCCTGCAGGGTCTTGATAACCGCTGTCCCTAAGTCCGCCACTGTGCGGGCATCTCCGGCAAAGGACCGGTCCTGCATGATGGAATCTGTTTTTGGCGGCACCACATCCATCACCGGTGCCAGGTTCATGTTGATGCCGGCTTTTTGAAGCTCTCTGGCTGTGATCCGGGCGAAATTCTCAGCTTCTGTCCGGGACCTGATACAGGGGTTTCCCCCGAACCGGGTAAACGGCTCAGGCAGCCGGGAAACCTTTCCACCTTCCTGGTCCACCGCAATAAACAGGGGCGGTCTGCCACAGGACAGGGCAAAGTTCTGGGCATCGGTGCACAGCTGTGCCAGCTGGTCCGGGGACTGGATATTGTTTCGGAACAAAACAATGCCCCCGGCCTGGTATTTTTCAATGATTTCCCTGAGATCAGTGGTAAGGCCGGTACCTTCAAACCCCAGCATCAAGCGCTGGCCGGCAAGGTGATGGATATAGCTATCCATTGAGAACTTCTTGGGCCTGCTTTAACTCCCGGGTCACTTTTTCTGACAAAGTCCCTGCCTGTTCCAGGTGTGCTGCAATTTTTTTCAGACCGGCATCTTCCGCCTTTTTTGCCCAGGAAAAAAAATTGTCCTTGTGGCTGTCATTGTGGTCCACCCAGTGTGAAAAAAGCACGGCCAGTTTTTCTTCAATGGACATGTTCTGCCCATTTTCATGGCCGTGGTCATGGCTGTGTTCATGGTCATGGGTATTTTCATGGTTGTGGTTGTGGTTGTGGCTGCCGCCGTGATCGTGATTATGGTCATGGTTCATAACTGTACTCCGTCAAGATATTTATCCAGTTGAATGGGTTCCGGTGTATGCTGACACACCGGTCTCCAGTTGCAAAATGCACTGATTTCAATGCCGTTGAAAATGATGGATACCGGCCGGTCCGCAGACACCACCACCACAATGACTTTGGAATTGGCCGCGGAAAACCGCAAAGCGGAATTGTACCTGGCCCCTCTGGCCATGTTTTCCCAATTGATGGTCCGCCCGTCCAACAGACAGGCAAACCCGTGAATACAGCTGTCAGCCGTCAAGTGGACCGCCCCGTCAATTTTCAACAGCGAGCAGGCCAGATCAATATTCTGGGGTTCCACAAGACTTAAGGGGGGATCCAGGACATGACCGGACAGCCGTACCGGCGGGTCATTGAGATCGATGACCAGGGTGCAGCCGTGCCTGGCACGGCCGGCACTGTGAACCAGGTGAGACACCACCTGGAAAAGAATGGTGGATGTGGCGGTATCCATATCAGTATCCAGCAGCAGTTCTTCGAGTTCCACCAGCTTTGCCTCCCTGGTGGTGGAATGAAAACTGCCGTCAAAAAAAGAGGCTATCCTGGCAGCATTCAGGTGCAAAAACCCATAATCTCCCTTGAAATGGGCACTTATGGCGTAATCGGGCACAGGTCCGCCGGTGATACCGATAATGGTGACCCCGTCAGACACCAGTTTCCGGTCGGATTCCTCCACAGCCAGAAGCAGTTTCCGGATATGCTTGATATTGGACACCTGGGGGCGCTCATGTTCCTGGATTCTGGTGATGAATTCGGTTCTGGCAATCTGCCGGGGATCACAGAAGAACAAAATTCCTTTTGGCCATGATCCCTCTTCTTTGGTTTTGGAAATATCCAGAATATTGTTCAGGATGGATGTCACCCGGATCTTGCTGTCATATCCCAGGTGCTGCTCCCTTTCATCCACAATATGGTCGGCAACGGCTTGGAGGGCATAATTTTTCAATACATACTCAGACGAATTGATGGCAGCCTTGCGGGAATTGAAATCATGGATAAGCAGGGTGGCAGCCTGTTCCAGCCATCTTTCCGTGGGATGGATGGAACATAGGTCCGGGTGGTGTTCTGTAAACCAGACCTGGTAAAAAAAATCACTGCAGCTGCCGCCATAAGAAATCAGGCCGGACAGGGCCAGGTCATTTTCCGGAATAAGATACCCCAGGGGCTGAAATCTTATCCTGTCCTGCACCCGGGAACGCCAGTTGTCGTTTTCTGAAAAAAACTTATGCCGGATTTTGACCTCATGCCCCTGAAGCAGGTCCTGGGGATCCAGCACCATTACCGGATCATCCGGTCCAGGAGCAAAAACAAGT
The DNA here is from genome assembly GCA_011389715.1 of Desulfotignum sp. GTDB lineage: Bacteria > Desulfobacterota > Desulfobacteria > Desulfobacterales > Desulfobacteraceae > Desulfotignum. The sequence continues at coordinate 14,057 of JAABTU010000033.1, read as the reverse complement.
CCCACCCGGCTGGGATGGGAAAATTTACAAAGCCCCTCGATCACCCCGTTCATAATATTGGCCACACACATTTTCTGATACACTGTCTGATTCATATATTTTCCCTGCCTGCTTTGAAAAACCAATGGTGTTTGATATCCTTGTTACCAGTGTTTTGGCAAGTTTTTTTTTATTGTTCTTTTTTTGGCTATTGTAAAACAGCACAGGGATTGCTATTGAAACAAAAAACAAAACTGGAGGCAATATGCGCGCGTTCTTCACCCTTATTTTAGGCTTGACCATACTTTGTGCAGGGCAATTCACCTATGCTGAAACCAGAACCGGTTATGTCAGCGACATGCTGATTCTCACCTTCAGGCAGGGACCGGGCCCCTCATACCAGGTATTGAAAACCCTTGAAAGCAATACCCCCTTAACCATTCTGGAAGAGGAAAACGGCTATTTCAAGGTGCAGTTATCATCTGAAGAAACAGGATGGGTGGACAAGCAGTTTGTGGTGTTTGACACACCCAAAACACAGATCATTGCACAATTGGAACAGCAAAACCAGGCATTAAAAAAACAATTGGAGGACCTGACCGCAGCCCATGACACCCGCATAAACCAGCTGACAACCCGGACCAGTTCCGGAGAGGAAGAGGCAGCAGCCCTTAAGGCAGCCCTGGAAAAGGCACAGGAAAAGATCAACACCCTGACAAAACAGCTGGGCGCAAGCAAAAAGCAGTATGCAACACTGGCAGAAAGTTCTGAAGATCTCCTGGAGACCATGGAAAAAAACAAAGCCTTAGAAGAACAAAACAACCGGCTTTCCAGGGATATGGCATTGCTGGAACAGCAATCCGGTCAGGTGCTTAAAGCCGGCATGATCAAATGGTTTCTGGCCGGCTTCGGGGTCATCTTCCTGGGATGGATATTGGGCCAAAGCGTCTCCTCCAAACGCCAGAAAAAAAACTCCCTTTTTTAGTTAATCCTATATGGGATTCATAAAATGATTGATATACAAATACAAAAAGATCCGGTGTGTGCAATTGTTCATGTCTCTGGCAGAATAGATGCCACTTCATGTGATGACTTAGAAGACAGTCTCATGCAGTTACTGGATGATGGGGAAAAAAACATCATCCTTGATCTGAGCAGAACTGAGTATATTTCCAGTGCAGGACTGCGGGTGCTCATTGTTATCACCAAACAATTGTATGATACCGGCAGCTTCTGTCTATGTGATGTCAGTGAAAATGTCTTGGAAATCATTGAAATGGCCGGGTTTCACACCATCATGAACATATATGATACTATTGAAGCCGCCAGAAACGGGATCATTGAAACCTGATCTTTTATTCTGACTTCCAGAGAAATGAAAAGTGTATTTCACCTGAAAAACCGGGAACAGACCCGGGAGGAACAAAGGAAATATCAAAAACGCGCTGCCCTTCAGATTCTGATGCTGCCTGAATAACCGAAAGATTTTCTGGTTCAGGATGTCCCGTCCGGGTGAACAGATTATTTATCACCGACAAAATCTCTTTTTCAGGATCGACAATCGCTGCAGAGCGTTCCTGAATGGCCATCAGGATTCCGATAATACGGTTAAAAAACATCTGGAACCGAATGGGATCTCCTGCCAGTGATACTGCCTCTGGTATTAATGCGGTGTCTTTGTTTTTTGGTCCCACAACCGGGGTGATGCCTGCTTCCAGAAGCTGGGCGATCCTATCTTCGGAAAAAATGGCCTGGGTGGCAGCCATGCTTTTATTATCATTGCTGAATACTGGCAGGTTTTCAAGAAAACAATCGACATAGTTTGTAAATCCCATGGGCCAGCCTGTTTCCTGGACAGATTTGGCACACAAAGTCCCCACAGCCCAGACAGGGGCTCCCATCAACGGCATTGTCTCAAATGGGTGAGGATTTCGTACAGCAAACCTGTTGCAGCAGAACATGAGCCAGGATGCCCCCCCGCGGCCCTGCAGTTTCCTGAATTTTACGTAGAGCATATCGTCCAGATGATTCTTGATATAAGGGATTTTATGCATTAAAGCCCAGGACTCAATCCTGAAAAAATCGGATCCCAGCCAGACACAGGTGGGCACCATCATGTTTTCTGCAAATTCAACCACCGTTTTCAGCAGTTCCATACTGGGCTGGGAATAGTCAAATTCCAGGTCAATCATCAGCAGGTTGGGCATCTGTTCCCGGGGCAGGGCTTCAATTGCTGCCAGCACATGGGAAAGGCTTGACCTGGATATTGGACTGACGGACAGGTTATTTTTTTCAAACCCTTTGATGTCCGCCTGTTTCACAAGGGTTTGCACCCCTTTCCAGGCCGATTCCATGCGGGTGAACATATCATCTTCAAAGATCGCTTTCAGTACGGCATCCCTGCCGCTGCCGGCGGACCCGGTTTCCGGCCCGTCCACCATGGACAAAAGATCGTCCACTGCACGGGTACTTTTCTTCACGACATCGGCTGGATCCAACCCGGAACCGCCTGCCGGCACTGCATTTAAGGACGGGGTGTTCTTGACGATCTGCCCGGGTTTAAAATCCTTCATGCTGTTGAACCGCAATGTAACAGCCCCTTCCGGACAATAGTCGGTGGACAGGGGCAGGTAGAGCACCGGCGCCACCGCAGCAACTGCTTCGTCCAGGGAATAGAGGTCCACCTGCACAAATTCGGGTGTAAATTTTTCTTCAGGCACCGGTGCGAACGGGCCCAAAGCCATTATCCGGTAAGCAGTACTTGAATCAGTCATCTCAATCATTCCTTTTGCTTGTTCTGCAGGCCGTGCTGAAGAGCGGCCTGGGCCTCCTGCAGGGCCTTTTGCAGGGTCTGCATCAACAAATAGGCGTTGCCCACGGACATAACAATGCGGTTGGAAATACTGGCATGCCCGGGCATGGACCGGTGGTGGTTGCCGAATTCGACCACCACATCCCCGACCCCGGCATATACGTTGAACACATCCCGGTAGACATATTCCAGCTCCCTGGGAACATGGAATTGGACGCCGGTCTGTTCTGTTTCCTCCGGGTGGGTTTCATCGGTCGTTTTTTCTTCGGCCATAATCGTCTCCTATTTTATTTGTGGTCAGGTCAGGTAGAGCACTTTAAACTGCCCCGGCACCAGCGTCATACCGCTGGCATTGATATTGTTCTGAATGGTGGTGTCCAGCATCCGAGTGGCGGGTGTGCCGCCGGTGATAATTTTGCTGCTGCATTTGGTGTTCCGGACAGGTCCCATCATGGTGGAAGATACCATCCCGCCCAGAACCCCGGCGGTATCTCCCAGACTGGTGGGCATGGTTGTGGATATGTTGTGGGACGGCATTACTGTCAGCAGATGCTTCATGGAGGTCGTGGGTGGCAGTGCCGTGGCCCTCATCCCCAGATTCGGATACGGGACCGGTATCTGGGTGACGGGCGGGGGCACCGGTGTCTTGCATACGTCAGGCATGGCCATATCCATCCCTGGCATGGAACAATTGGCAAACATAGGCAGTCTCCTTTGCTGTAGTTATCCCATAAGAATTTTTTCACCGTCTATCTTGGTAATCTCCCTGCTGTTCATCAGGGTGTGCTGCGAATCAAGGGAGTACAATCCCTCGGATTTCCGAGTCATCTGACCCGACTTGACCATGTCGACATTTTCCGTACTCCTAATATACCCACTGAACTTTTCGATGGCCTGCCTTGCAATGGTATTGATCAAATTGCTGATCAGGCGTACGGTTTTAAAATGTGCCTGCAGGTCGCCGCCGGTTGCCGTGACCCTGTTTGACGACACAAGGGTGTCATGGCTTTTATAAACGGTCTGGTCTGAAAAGCAATTGATTTTTTTGGATGCAAACGTCAGGGCATTTAGCGAATGAACGTTCAGACGGCCATTGGCCGCTTCGATTCTTGTGTCGGCCGGAAACGACAACCGCATGTCTTTTTTTTCAGGCCTTTCAGCGATACCCATTATATAGTAAGTTCCATCCGTGTCCCGGGTACAGATAACCCGGTCGCCTATTTCCGGTTCAACAAGGCATGAGAAGGCTTTTTTTGCAGTCCTTTGGTTTCCGGAAGCCGTTATAACAATCTCATTGCCGAGGATGTCCTTTACAGAAGCGGATGTCACAACCGCATGATTGTCAGAATAAATCGGTATAAGATTCTGCTTGCATTGGCTCATTTTTTCCCCCATTGTTCCGATTTTTGCCTTACGGGATCCGTTCCCCTTGCAAGGGATTTGTTGGCCCCCCGCCAGATGGTGTCCCGGTCGTCTGCCCCATGCAGATTGGCCCAGAAAAGATTGGCACCGGAAAAGTCTGAATTGTTGATAACAGCATGGGAAAGGTCTGCATATGTCAGGTCAGCACCTTTAAATACAGACCTTTCCGCTTTTATCCCTTCCATCTGCGCATGGTATAAATTGGCTGATGAAAAATCCGAATCCATGAGTGTCGCACCCTGCATTCCGGCGCTCGTCAGGTTTGCTTCGCGAAAGTTCGAATGGGCCAGGTTTGCCTCGAAAAAATTGGCAAGCTCAAGAAAGGCATTTTCAAACAGCGAAGACTCCAGGCTGGCCCACATAAAGCCGCCCTGCTTAATCCGTGCACCCGAAAAATCACACCTCTCCAGCCTGCTCTCATGAAACTGCAACTGTGTCAGATTCATATGACGGAAATCCGTTCCGGAAAGTTCTGCACCATGAAAAAGCGAAAGACATATGGCGGCATCGTTAAATCGGTTGTTTTCAAACTGGCACTTATAAAAGACGGTTTTATAAATATTTGCTCCGGAAAGGTCAGCCATTTTGAGGTTACAGGAATTAAAAGCGATCGTGTCAATTCCGGCGCCTGCAAATACAGCATTTTCCAGATTGGTATCCGAAAAAACGCACAGGCTTTCAAGGGTTGCCCCTGAGAAATCAACCGCCGCCATTTCGCAGGTGATAAACTTGACAAGTCCGGCTGTTATGCCTTTAAAATCATTGCTTTCAAGGCGACAGGAGATAAAATTGGCTTCATTCAGTTCGGCATCACAAAAACGAGCGCTTTTCATAGCGCAGTCGGTAAACGTTGCCTGCCGCAGGTTGGCGCCGGTAAAATCGCATCCATCAAAACAGACGTCTCTGAATATACCGCCTGAAAAATCAAGGCCTTTACAATCAAGTCCAGAAAAATCCGTCCCCAGAAAGAACTCTCCGGCTTTCACCTGTTTTGATAGTTCATCTCCTGTCATCATCCGGGTCTCCAATTCTCTATCAATGTGGTATCCAGGTTGCTGCCGGAAAAATCGGTATCCGTTATGGTTGCCCGTAAAAAATCCACGGAATGAAGATTGGCCCCCCTGAAAGAGGCGCCTGTCAGGTGTGCCTTGGCAAGAGAGCCCTGGTCCAGGTTGATGTGATCCAGCCTCGCCCGTTTCAGCTTCGCTTTTCTAAACTGGGCGTTTTTTGCCTGTGCGTGGGAAAGATCGGATTCTGTCAGGTCGGTGCCACCAAAGAACGCATTTTCCATGACCGAATGGGAAAGATCCGTTTTTTTCATGTTCATGTTCTGGAAATTGGCCTGGGCCAGGCAGGCATGCCTGAAAATCATGTTTTCCATTACAGTGCTTCCCTGTTCGGTCGCAGCGAAGCAGGCACGGGACAGGTCGGCTTTTTCAAATCTGCTGTTCTTTAACCGGCTGTCGATAAAAGCGCAGTTTTGCATAAGGCTCCCGGAGAAATCGCAGTCTTCCACCCGAGATTTTATAAAAATAGATGAACTCAGTTCCGCCCCCTCAAATACGGCGCCCGATATCCCGATCTCAAGGAAAATAAGCCTGGGCATGCGGGTCTGCCTGAAAACAGCACGGTCAAAGATGATTTCCAGGGATTCAATATCTTCAAGGTCCGCCTCAGTAAAATCCGCCTGGGTGAAATCTCCTCTGGAAAGTTTGGCCGACGACAGATTTGTTTTTGTGAAATTGCATCGTGCAGCCCTGACCCCCCCGACATTGGCCCCTTCCAGGTTCGCACCCGTCAAGTCGGCATTCTCAAGACACGCCCGTGCCAGTATTGCCCTCGATAAATCGGCCCCTTTCAGGCTCGTTCCGGAAAAATCGGTCTGCTCAAAAAATCCGCCGCTCAGGTCAAGCCCGTCAAGGTTCTGTCCTGAAAGGTTGATGCAGGACCAATCCTGGCCTGCCACCGATTTACCCAGGGAAACCCGGTCAAGAAAACGGTCTCTTACAACCGTCGGATCTTCTTTGTGCGGTGACAGTCCGTCATCCATAAAATGAGCGGTTGTGATATAGACGTCTTTAAACCCCTGTTCCGACTCCCTGATGGACGACGTCGCCGATTCCAGGGATGCTTCAAGTTCTTTTTGGCTTTGATCCAAGAGATTCTGGAGATCCGCTTCCAGTTCCTTTAGCCGATCACTTTCCATTCCCATTGCTTTCATGGACTGAATCTGGTGGAGGGTTTCCATTATCTTCGGATCCGGGGGGACTACGGGCGGCGGCAGCTTTTTTATCATCGCTTCGGCATCCAGTCTGGGCAGGGGCGCCTTGGCTTTGTCAGACGGATCCACATCCATCACTTCCAGGCTCTGGCGGATCTTTTCTCTGGATTCTTCCAGGGATTTCAGCTGTTCCTCATTATCAGTGCCCAATGCGGCGGCTGCCTTGTCAATCTGTTTATCAATGCCCCGAATTTGTTCCGTCCCCGCCTCTTTTGTCTCTTCCAGGACCTTTTTTACCCGGTCGCCGGCCGCTTTCTCCTTGCTGGCGGCCAATTCATCGACAGCATCCATAAGTTCGTCTATTTTATCAAACGAAAACACTTTCCAATCAATTTTTTTCGGATCTCCGGACGTTATTCCCGGAATCGCGGCTTCGAGCCTCTGCTTGAACAAGGCTGCATCTCCATCAGGCTCGGTCTCCGGCGTTTCTCTGAACATCTTTTTGATGTCAAGCCCACCCTCCTTACCGGGCAGATGCTGTTTGGCATCTCCTGGTATATGTTCCCAGGCTTTTTCCGGAATCTTGAGTTCATCCAGATTTTTTTCCGTTTCCTGCAGGGCGTCTTCGATCTTTTCATCCGCCATGCGCTGCAAGTCCTCAACTTTTGCGTCCATGTTGTCTGCAAATGCATTGTCGTCGCTTTTATCAAAGGCCGTTGCCATGAGAATTTCCATGGGGCTTTTATGATTTTCCGGAATTAAATCATGGCATTTTAAAAAATTTGACAATGGATCCCTGCCTTCCAGCCGTTTCTCCAGCGCCTTCCTGTAATATGCCATTGACCGGGCCTCGCAGGATGTGTCTTCATAGGCGGCCAAAAGATGCGAAATCTCTTCCGCCTCATCATCGGCCACCTGCATGACACCACGGAAAATCAAAAGGGCCAGTAATTTATCAGGAAAAAACCAGACCGTATCCAGATTCAGGGGCAATTCCCCGAATTCTTCTCCGGTGCCCGGCGCGGGGTTGACGAAACAACGTACGCGAAATCCCGGTAGCCGCCCCTGAATCTTGGCGTGATCCGTATGCATATGCCGGATGGCAAAGTGTTCACTGCCGTTAAAATACCCCGTTATCCACTGGTCATCAGGGGCGCACAGAAAATACCGCCAGTCATGGTCAGCCGGATATCCTGGAAAATATTTTTCCTTATACCAGTCATCATAGGTCCCCTGGTATTGCATCCGCTGGGGACGTATGGGATAAAGCGGACCGAAACCGGCAGGCTCCGGCCTGTTCTTTGCGGACGTGACCAGTCCGTCCGGATTTTCTATAAGGGGCAGCAGTCCATCGTCGCATCCGAGTCCGTCCGGATTTCGATCATAGTCTTTCCCGCCGAAAGCGTTGGCCCAGTCAATGGGCATTCGGTCAACCGGCTGGGGGGCCGAGGGGAATCCTCCCGTCCACTGCCTGGGACCGAAAACGACCAGTTTTTTGCTGCTGTCACCCAGTTCAATACCGGCCTCCCCCCCTGTAACCGGCCGGCCTTCAAACGCATAAAAACTGCCCGAAACCAAAAATTCCCCGTTGGGCTTGGGCATCCCTGCATCCGGCAGGCTTTTTTCTCCCAGCACGTCAAACATATCCTTGAGATAGTGCAAATCCAGCAAGGTCTCACCGGTTTGAAGATGGATGCCCAGGGAAGCGGAAACCGTGAAATAAAATTTCCTGTCCTGCTCCAGCACCTGCTGGTTACAGCTGATATGCAACGGTCGTATGATATTCATCTCTATAATCCTGCCAGCTCAAACCCCATTTGCATCCGCATCTCATTGCTAGCAATGTCCACACTGTTTTTTTCAATTTTGGCCGTATTTTTAGATATTTGCGTCAGGATGTTATCCAGGGTAATCTCTCTGCTCTCGGCTTCAATGGTTGCTTTTTTGGCTTTAATCGCAGCTTCTTTTCTGGCCGTCATGCCGATGGCCTCCAATTCCAGCTTGCCGCTGGGACTCAGTTTTAACAACCCGCCTGTCCTCTTGTCTATCTCAATTCCAGTTTCCGACCCCAGTTTCAAATCGGCGCTCGCCGCAAACCCGATGTGAATGGCGGCCGAAGCGGAGGCACTCAGATTAAATGAAGCGGAGGCGCTAAAATCGAAGTTGGCGGATGCACAGGCCCCCAGGTTGATATTTACAAGGCCCTTTGCCGAACCGCTCAGGGAAAAGGATTCCTCGTCCCCAAACCGGATCTCTGCCACGTTTTTGTGTTTGAAGTCAAAGGTAAATGCCTCGTGGGCAATACCCGAGTCATACTGGGTATGGTACCCCTTCCAGGCGCCGGTATTTCTGTCCCAGAAGTTTTCCGTTGTTGTACCTTTTTCACTCTCCATATGGTATATTTTTGTGCCTTTGCCCGTATACTTGTATTCCACTGTCTTTCCGCCGTACTTGTACTCCGTGGAATTGCACTTGTAATTGACTTCCAGGCTGTCGTGCTGTTTGGCATACTCATAAGAGGCTCCTTTGATGACTTTCTCCACCCAGACGTTGGTCTTGTGTTTCTTAAGATGTTCGATCTTGGAATAACCCGGACCACCCTTATCAGCCTTGTCTTTTTCCAGATTGCTGTCATTCAGGGTAACTCCGCTCTGGTCCATGAAGTTTTCCGTATAACTGTTGCCCAGGTTGTAGTCCCAGTAGCCGCCGAAATCGTAGATATTGCCATCCTGTGTGTTGAAGGTGTCCCCCTTGGCAAGCTGGACCTTTCCGGATTTTGCCAATTTAGCCATGGTACTGGGGTCAACGGACGGGGTGGCACCGGTAGCAGATTCGGGATAGCTGTACGCCAGCATATTTGAAGGATTGAAATCCGGAGATGTTCCGTAAAACTTGTTCCATAAATATTTCAATCCTTCAGGCACATCCTTTTCGTCTTCAGGACCGCCAATAGTGTATTCGGCATACCGGTTGCGGGCCTCAAACCGCAAATCCCCGTCTGAATGAATTTTTATCCGTTCCTTTCCAGATTGATCCTGGAGTTCGATGAAATTATCTTTGATATCGTCGATTTCCGCCTCAGTCGCATCTACAGCCGCTTCAACCGCGTCAATATCGGTTTCAGCCGCTTCCACGCGGTCCCGGTTGCTTCGAATGATGGAAAGGGTCTGCAGGCCGGCGGTCACCGGACTTGCGGTTTCCGGATTCGGAACCGCACCCGCAATGACGGGCCGGTCAGGATTGCCGTCGATAAAGGTGAGCAGGACTTCGGTTCCCTTGTGAAGCGGGAAGTGCATGCCCTTGTTCCGGCCGGCATAGGGCTGGACCATTCGGAACCAGGCAGAGGCCTTTCCGCCGGGCTGATCGCTCAAATCAAATGGAAGTCTTACCTTGTACCGGCCGTATTCGTCCAGTTCCGCATACTCACCGCTGGTGGATGCATCGATCTTGGCATTGATGGTGCCGGTGATTTTCGGTCTTTCCGTTACATGTTCGGGCCGGAACTGGGCATCTGCATAGATGGCTGAAAAGCTGTTGCTGTAGAACATTTCTTCGTCCCGCCGTGAGACGGTCGAACCGAGAGCGGAAATCAGATAACCGGTTTGGTGGCCTTCATGAGTGATGTCGGTGACAAGGTATTTCCGGTTGTAGGCATCCTTATAATGGCGTTTCAGGTCAAAGGTGTAGCCGGGTATAATAAATGGGACGGAACTCTGGCCGTTAAAAACCGATTTCCGGCAAACCATGGTATCCGCCCGGATTTGCGCCAGGCGGTTCCCCTCTGCCACCGAATCAAAATTGACCCCGTAAATATAATTTTCCCCTCTGCCTCTTTCATCCACTTCTGCCCTGCCTTCCACCGCAAGGGAGGGTTTGAGGTAGTTGTAATCTTTCAGGAATACCCGCTTTGGCAGCATGTTGTGTTTGCAGATAAACGCGTGGATAACTTCATCCATATGCAGAGATGCCAAACCTGAGGGCGGGTCGTATGTCAGCTCTCTGCCCAAGGGCAGGTCTGTATGCCGGATCTTGTTATCGGTGAACACCACCTTTTCACCGGTGGATGTTTGTTCAAAAAAATAGTAGATGCCCTCCCGCTCCGCCCATCTGGAGACAAAATTGAAATGGGATTCATCATACTGGCAGACATATTCAAGTTCGGCGTAATGGTTCTGAAGGTCAAAGGAAAAGTCGATACCTTCATTGAGCCCCCCATCTCCCAAAGCCGCCTCCATGATTTGGGGAACCGTTTTGTTTAAAAACACCTGGTTGTGGTGGGTCAAAGAGAGCCACCAGAGTTTCGGGGCCAGCACAGCCCTGAAAAAAAGGTAGCCATGAAACTCCCGGGTTTCTTCAAACTGCATCAAAATGCCATTGAAATCGACGTTATCGCCTTCATCCCGGTGAATAGTGAATTTAGCCGGATTTTCAAGGACTTCCAGCGGGTCTATATCGGTTTTTTCCGACACCAGCTCAATTTCAAACTCATAGGGTTTGGAAATGGCTTCAACCCCTTTGAAGCTGACCACTGAAAACGTCTCCGCGTCCATCCCGCTGGAAGTAAACGTATATTTCCTTTTTGTCAATAAGGCCATGAATCACCTCTTAAAAATCAGAGAAGTTTTTCTTGTTTTTACACAAGTTTGAGCAGATGAAAATCTGCCGCAACATCCTCCCAGGGCAGCTGCCCGAACAGAATGTTGCCCGGGATGTCCGCAAACCGGACATAATAGGATTGTGCATCGTCGATTGTGTTCTGGACGGCCCAGGCCGTGTATTCATCCTCCCCCAGCTCCAGCTTGAGCCCCTGCATCTGGTATTCCAGAACGGTTTTCTGGGGCAGTTCCCCGGCAGGGCCGACCCCGTGGGCCGTGACCTCGGATGTCAGGCCGCCGGCCAGGACCCCGTTCCAGGTGCCACCCGGTCCGGGGTTCAGCTCAAACCAGATACCATAGCCCGGATTGGCATGGATGTCAATCCGGTATCCGGCTTCGATTTTTTTCACAGGGGTGTTGGCCTTGGCCACCATCTTTGCTCCCAGGGAAGCATTTTTCTGATCTATGATGTCCGCCCCCTTGAAGGGTGTGGGCAGATCCTCGTCGGTCAGGGAATCATCCGGGCAGACAAACAGAATGGGAAAGCCGATGCCTTTTGCATTCTGGAGGCTAAGGGCCAGGAGCGACAAACCGTACCGGACCGATGCCGGTTCCAGTTCGGCTTTGGTGACGGAGATCACCCAGAGTGCGGTCTCTTTTTGGGTCAGATTTTCCAAAGGTGCCTGCCAGGCCATTTTCTGGAGTTCATCCACCCAGAAATGGCCATCCGGACCCAATCCGTACTTTTTGATTAGACCCAGCAATCCGGTGACCCGTTCCTGCTCCTTGGACAGGGATGTAACCCATACTTTCTTCTGCATGATTTGTTCCTTTCGGCGCTGCGGCCTGGCGCCCAACACGGTTATTCGGTAAATTCGATGGCAAATTCCTGGTTGTCGTCCAGATCAAGGGTGATGGCCGACGGCATCTCACCCGTGCTCAACTGGGCCAGCAACTTCCTTGAAATCCGGGGAAAGATGTTGGCATTCAGGATGTAATCGATGTTCCGGGCCCCTGTTTCCACTTCCGTGCACCGGGCCGTGATCTGTTCCACCACCGGTTCGGAATAGGTGAGCTGGATCTTGTTGTTCTCTTTCAAGGTCTGCTTGACCTTGTCCAGCTTCAGCCGGACAATCAGGGCCATGGCATCCGGGTTGAGGGTGACGAAGGGCAGCACGTTCATCCGGGCCAGCAGGGCCGGCTTGAAATACTCCGACAGAATGGGCCGTACTGCTGACGTGACCGCATCCAATGGTATTTCCTCCCCATCTGCCGTCATCTCCTGGATGATATCGGTGCCCAGGTTGGAGGTCAGAATGATCACCGTATTCTTGAAATTGATCTCCTTGCCCTCGCCGTCTGTGAGCACCCCCTTGTCAAACACCTGGTAAAAGAGGTTGGAAACGTCTGGATGGGCCTTTTCCACCTCGTCCAGGAGAACGACGGAATAGGATTTCTGCCGGACCGCCTCGGTGAGCATGCCGCCTTCGCCGTACCCCACGTATCCCGGAGGCGATCCGATGAGACGGCTGACAGTGTGGCTCTCTTGGAACTCGCTCATATTGATAGTCACCGAGTTTTTCTCACTGCCAAAAAGGATGTCGGCAATGGCAAGCCCTGTTTCGGTCTTGCCGACGCCGCTGGGTCCTGCCAGCAGGAAGACGCCCATGGGCTGGTTGGGATTTTTAATTCCGGACTTGCTGGCCCGGATGACTTCGGCAATGGCGGCCAGGGCTTGGTCCTGGCCCTTGACCCGCTCTGACAAAAGGGCTTCCAGGTTCAGGACGCCTTCCGCCTCATCCTTGACCATTTTACCCAGGGGCACACCGGTCCAGTCCGAGACCACCCGGGCAATCACGTCGGGGTTGACATCCAGCTGGATCAGGGCATCATCCCCCTGGAGTTCCGCCAGGGCCTTGTCCGCCTCATCCAGTTGGGCCTTGAGGTCTGCTATTGCGGCTTCATCTTCCTTGTCCGCATCGTTGAGTACGTTTCTCAATCCCACCACCGTGTGGGCGGCTTCCTTTTCCTTTTCCCAGACCTCCCGGATTTCACCGGCCCGGGCGGTCAGGTCTTCGATCCTGGCGGTAATCTCTTCGTACAGGTCTGTATCGATTTTCAGGTTGTTGTCCCGGTCCCGGTCCATGGCGGATTTGGTCCGATCATTGGCCTGGGCCGCCCGCTCCAGATCTTCCAGCATGGGCGGTTTGGTGGCCAGGTTGATCTTCACCCGGGCGCATCCCGTATCAAGAAGGTCAATGGCCTTGTCCGGCAGGAATCGGCCGGCAATGTAACGGTCTGAAAATTCAGCAGCCGCTTTGATGGCGCTGTCCGTGATAATGACCTTATGGGCTTTTTCATATCCGGCTTTGATGCCCCTGAGGATCAGCTCGGTGGTTTCCACACTGGGTTCGTCCAGTTTGATGGGCTGGAACCGCCGGGCCAGGGCCGGGTCTTTTTCAAAGTATTTTTTATACTCACCCCAGGTGGTGGCGGCAACAGTCCGAAGCTCACCCCTGGCAAGGGCCGGTTTGAGCAGGTTGGCCGCATCCCCGCCGCCGGCACTGCCGCCAGCGCCGATGAGGGTATGTGCCTCGTCAATGAACAGGATGACCGGTGTTTCATTGGCTTTGATCTCATTGATCACCCCCTTGAGACGGTTCTCAAACTCACCCTTCATGCCGGCACCGGCTTCTAAAAGCCCCATATCCAGCTCCAGCAGGGTCACGTTTTTGAGCACATCCGGCACATCATCCTGGACGATGCGCAGGGCAAGGCCTTCCACAACGGCGGTCTTGCCCACGCCGGGCTCGCCGACGCAGATGGGATTGTTTTTCCGGCGCCGGGCCAGGACATCAATCATCTGGCGGATTTCATCGTCCCGGCCGAAAACCGGATCGATCTCGCCCTGGGAGGCCTTTTCCGTAAAATTATTGCAGAACCGTGCGATAAAACTTTCACCACCTTTTGCCGGTGCACCTGTCGCAGAACCGGCTGCGGCAGCCGCCTCCCGGGTGGAAGCCGCCTC
>JAABTU010000021.1 GCA_011389715.1 Desulfotignum sp. | reverse complement strand
GGGTGACCAATGGATGATCCTGTTACAGCAACAGGGATTCCGATGCCAGGGCCGCCACGGTTTCCACTTTCATGCCCAGCTCAAAATGGGTGGACAGTTCTCCCAGCTGGCGGTGGCAGGACAGGCAGGCTGTGGCCAGGTGTTTGAGGCCGGTGGCCCGCATCTGGTCTGCCTTGGGTTTGCCGGTGATCATCCGTTTTTTGGTGGTGGTGGAATCCTGGAGAATACCGCCGCCCCCGCCGCAGCACACCCCGTCCTCCCGGTTGGGAACCAGCTCTTTTACACCGTGGCAGCACATGGCCAGCAGCTGCCGGGGGGGATCGTATCCGCCGGATTTTCTGGCCACATTGCACGGGTCATGGTAGGCGATTTCATAGGGGTGGACATCCGGGTCAAACGTGAGAACACCTTTTTGTGCATAGGAAAGGCACAGCTCAGGGATGCTGACCACGTTGAATTTTGGTTCTCTGCCCAGCAGTTCGGCGGCCCGGCACTTGAGCACATGATAGCCGTGACCGCATTCACTTAAGACCAGGGTTTCTATGCCCAGGGCCTCGGCCGGCTCCACTACCATCCGGACCATCTCTTTTGCCACGTCATCTTTGCCCACAAAATATCCCCAGTTGGTGACATCGGTGTGGTGGGAAGACAGTGTCCAGGTTTCACCCATGGCGTAAAACAGCTTTGCCATGGCTGTCAGGTGCATCAGGTTGATGCCCAGCTCCCGGGGATTGGGCAGGTACAAAAATTTGCACCCGGGCTGGTCATGAAGGATCTGAGCGTCAGGGTTTTCCATGTCATCAGAAAATTCTTCTGACATCCATTCCACGGTTTCCACAAACTCTTCTGTGGTCAGGCCGTTGACATCTCCCAGTTCCAGCCGGGTTGTGATGCCTTTTTTGATATCACCTGGAATCTGGCCGTCAGCAGCGGCAAGGCTCCTGGCCCGGGTGACCACCAGGTCCATGGTGATCCCCATGGGACAGTCCTGGGTGCAGCGGTTGCATACCAGGCAGTCCCAGAGCATGTTGCTGTCCACAAGGGACTGTTCCAGTCCCAGGGCGGCCATGCGCACCATCTGCCGGGGCATGGGTCCGCCGGGGCCGTCAAACCAGGTACACCGGGAATTGCAGGCCCCGCAGGTCAGGCATTCATCTGTATTGTCTCCTTTGGTCATTTTGTTGAGCAGCCGGGCCAGGTCTGTATCTTTGTTCGGGGTTGCGGTATTCATCATCAATGTCCTTCATGAAATATGTGCATCTGAAATGATGCGGGCAAATGTCTGTGTTTCATTGGCTGCCACCGGGTGCCAGGAGACCTTGTCCGGTGTGATGCCGGGCATGGCCAGCATCTGCATCACTTCCCGTTGTGCAGTGGTGCTGCCGTCCATGGACAGGCAGTTGTCTTCATGGCAGCCGGCAATAATGACCTTTTGTGCCCCGTTTATCAGGGATTTGAGTACCAGGTTGGTACTGGTGCGGCAGGCACAGGGAACCGGGATCAGCTGGATGTGGTCCTCCAGGTCCAGAGGACCGGCTGCCAGGGCTGCTGAACGCCGACAGGCCAGAACGACCACCCGGTCCTTCTGAACCTGGTCTGCCACCTGGTCCGTGGAAAAGGCTTCAGATGTAATGGCAAAGGCCGGGCAGTTGGCCACACAAAGGTGACAGCCGAAACAGGCGGCTGCCAGAATTTCCGGGCGGGCCTTGTCATTGAGGACAATGGCATGGTGGGGGCAGATGCGCAGGCAGGTGAGGCACCGGGCGCATTTTTTCTGGTTTACCTCCACCCCGTGATCCGGGGCAGGGCCGGAAAAATCCAGGTCTGCCATAATGCCGTTCAGTTCTGCAGCAAGATCGGTGTCATCCACCTCGTCATGGCAGGTGCCGGCAAAATAGATCCCTTTTCTGGGGCTTTTGGTCAGCCGGTGCCGGACATTGGGGGACTGGAGAAACCCTTCTGTGTCCTGTTTCTGTTTCAACAGACCGGCAATCTGTCCAAAATCGGTGCCCGGCACCGGAGCAGACGGAATGACCAGGGCATTGCATGATACTGTGACCGGAATGCCGGGCAGGGTGGCTTCATCAATTGTCAGGTCAAATCCGGTGTCTGTTTTTTGGATCTGGATATCCGCCGGAGTGTTGACCCGCAGGAATCGTACCCCTGCCTTGCGGGCCCGGTCATACAATTGCTGGCCTGCGGCCCCGTGCACCAGCATTTTGTTCATGACCACCGTGACCTGTCTGCCGGCATGTTGTGTAGCCATGGCAGATGTCAGGGCCAGGCGTGCCCCTGTTTTAAATTCCGGGCCGGTGTAATCCAGCAGGATGGCACTGGCATCCGGCAGCTGGTCTGCCGGGATTTTGGCAAAATCCTCCAGGGTAATGGCCTTGGCCAAAGGTTCTTGTCCGGCCACTGTTTTGTATTCCGGTTCAGGCGCGGCAATGATGGCCCGGCAGGTCATGGATTTGCGCCTGCCTGCCTGCTCATACCAGACCGTGAAGCAGCCGGCAGCCCCGTCCACGCCCAGGATTCTGTCCGGATCCAGAAGATTCACCCCGGCAGGGGCGGTGCCCTGCCCGAAGCAGAAGGCTTTGTGGCCGTTATCCGCAAGGGTCTGTGCGATTGTCGCTGCCTGTGGTCCGTCCCCCCATACCAGGACATCAGGGACGTCAGCAGGCACCTGTTTCAGTTCCGCCAGAACCCTGGCTGCGGCAATCCGACCTTCCTGTCTGGATCCCAGGATGTCTTTGGGTCCGGCTGCGCACCCGGCCACATGGATACCGTCAGGTAAAACCGCATCTTGTGTGTTGAAAAATCCCCAGCGGTTGGGGGTGATACCCAGCCGGGATGCGAGATGTTCCAGTTCCGGGGACGGGGCCATGCCCACGGAAAGCACCACCAGGTCAAAAGACCGGGCAATCCTGGACCGGGAGCCCGGATCCTCGGTGACCATACGCATCCGGCCCGTTTCCCTGTCTTCCAGTATTTCCGCCGGCACTCCCTGGACCATCTCGATTCCGGCAGACAGATCAGCTGCCAGGCACCTTGTTTCCTTGCCAATGGTCTGCAGGTCCATGTGAAACAGGGTGATGGCGGCATCCGGCAGGAGATGCAGCAGTTTGGGTATGGCGCAAAGAGATTTTACAGCAGACCTGGGAGCAGAAATCACGCTGCAGCTGCCGGTTTCTGGAGCCCACGCACTGGATGAAGGCGATCTTTGGGGCAGGGGTGTTTCCCAGAAAATCGGTCAGGGTGCCTGCCTTGAGCATCTGGTTCAGTTGTGCCGTGGTGATAATTCTGTCATGTTCATTGAAATGAAGGCCCGGGAGCAGTGAAGGGACGGGATCAAAAGGGGAAAAACCGGTGGCAAGGATAATGCCTGCGGCCGGAATTGTCTCTCCGGATGTCAGACATATGTCAAATCCCTGTCCGGTTTTTTCAAGGGTATCCAGGGTGGTATTCAGGTGTACAGAAATTTTCGGGTGAAGGGCTGTCTGGTGTGCCATGTCCTGGGCCAGGCATGCCCCGCAGTGCCGGCAGACATCAGTGGCCATGCAGGCCCAGGATGCGGCATGGCCGCCCAGCCGGTCTGCGGTTTCAACAAGGTGCACTGTTACATCCCGGTCCCCCAGTGTTTTGGCGGCTGCCATGCCGGCAACCCCGCCTCCCAGGACCAGAACGCTGTTAAAAGAAGGTGTCATATGTGCCTCCAAAGAGTCATCTGGAAAATGTAACCGTTTTTTACACAGCAGTCTTACCACATTCCCGGGTGAAAAAAAACGGTTTAAAAATCTGCTAATCAACCAGTTCAAAGCGGTCATGTTTTGCAGTTTTTTTGTCAAAGGTGAGAATGGCGCTGCATTTGCTTATTTTTGCCGGCCCTGTCAGCAACCCATCTTTTCACCGGGAATATTTCATAAAACCCAAGGGTCATTTGACCGGCCTCCATCCCGGCATTGCCCTGATCTTTTCAGCGGCTGTGCTTTTAAAAACAGATTGAATATGATATCCAGTGAAACATGAACACCTGGATGACAAAAAACAGGATCCGGATTCACCGGATCATCTGTCTGTATGCCAATGTGTATGTGGTGACCGGCCATGGACACTGTTTTCTGGTGGATACCGGTCCTGCTGCATTTCAGAGGTTTCTGGCAAGGCAGTTGCGCAGGCTGGGTATCACGCGCATCCACGGGGTGATCCTCACCCATTCCCATTATGACCATGCCGGCAATGCCGCTTTTTTGCAGGAAAAATTTAAAAGCAGGATCATGGTGCACCCGAAAGAGGCGGAATATCTCAAAAAAGGGCTGTCTTCTGTGCCCGGGGGCATCACCGCTTTTGCACGGGTCATGGAGCGGCTGGCATCCGGCATTGAACCAAAAATGCTGGAATTTCCCCCGTGCGCGCCTGATGCTCTGCCGGCCTCGGAACATCACAAACCATTTTATGACATGCCTGTCACTGTCATGGCAACCCCGGGGCATTCTCCCGGCTCGGTGAGTGTGGTGGTGGACCGGGAAATTGCTCTGACGGGGGACTGCATGTTCGGTGTGATCCCCAAAAAAATTCTGCCGCCCTTTGGGGATGATGTCGGGCAGATGGTTCATTCCTGGAAACAGCTGCTGGCCACCGGGTGTCATACCTTTCTTCCCGGCCATGGTTTCGGGGTGTCCAGGCCGACAGTTGAGAATAATATTACGGCCCTGAGCCCCTGACAGCACCAGGGTGAAAACGTGATCAGGTTCAGGATGGATAAGGCCAGGGACGGTTCAGGCTGGTTTGTTTTCCGGCACAATCCAATCTTTTTTGCGATATGCCTGGTCCTGGCTTTTTGCGATCAGCGCTTTTGTGTCTTCATTGATCACCGTGATGTCATACACAGAGGTACGCCGGCCTTTATGGATTTCCCGGGCTTCGGCCACCAGGCGGTCACCGGGAAAACCTGGCTTTAAAAAACAGATGCTCACGTTCAGGGCCACCGCCACCCGGCCGTGGGAATTGCAGGCAGCTGCAAACGCCATGTCACTGATGGAAAATATCACCCCGCCGTGGGCGGTGCCGTGGAAATTGGTCATGGCATCGGTGATGGTCAAAGAGACCCGGCTGTGCCCCGGGGCAGGGATTTCCACCCTGGCGCCAAGGTGATTGGCAAAGGCATCCTTTTGAATGCAGGACAAAATTTTTGGGTCGCAAATGCTATCGTTCATGGCCTGTATCCTGTTTTTGCACGTTTGCATGGTCGTTTATTGGGATTTCATTCATTGTTCCCGGGCAGGCTTTTTCAAAAAAAATGAAAACACCATCCCGCAAAGGGAGATGGCCCCTGCCACCAGAAATGGGGTGGTCAAAGACTGGGTGGTATCAGCCAGATATCCCCCCAGGGCCGGGCCGATGGACTGGCCGATGCCAAAAAAAAGGGTGATGAATCCCAGGGCTGCCGGGGCAAATCTGGGTCCGGCAAAATCCCCGGCTGCCGCCGCCATGATGGTGGGGATGCTCCAGGCGGTAAGACCGAACAATATGGCGGAGATATAAAATCCGGCTTCCACTTTGACCAGGGCATATACCAGATAGGATGTTCCCAGAACCAGGTAGGCAAGGGCCGCGCCTTTGCCTCTTCCGATTCTGTCTGAAATGCTGCCCCAGATCACGCCGCAGAAGATGCTCAGTCCCCCGACCATGGCCCATAATCCGCCGGCCCAGGCCTGGGAATACCCCATTTCATTCACCAGGTAGGCCGCAAAAAACACCATATAGATAATATAGGACATGCCGTAAAAAAAATACACCACCCCGAGAAACCACAGGGACTTCATCTTATAGACACTGCCCCAGTCCAGGGAAGACACTTTGGCTGCCGGTTTTGTACTGTCCGGGTTTTCTTTTTGCCCCACCGGCAAAAGGTCTTTGTCAGCAGGCTGGTTGCGCAGAAACACCCCCACCAGCACCGCTACCGCAAGCACCAGTGTACCCAGGATATACCAGGAATACCGCCACCCGTCGGCGTTATAGGATTTCAGGATAAAGGGCACGATCAGACCGGACAGGAAGGTGCCCAGACCGATGCCCCCGGATACGATGCCGGTGGCAAATCCGCGTTTTTTTATGGCAAACCAGGCCGATCCCAGGGCCATGGCCGGCACATAGGCGGCCCCGTTGCCAAGACCTGTGAGAAGCCGCATGGCAAAGGCAAATCCGAAAGATTGGGCAAGTCCCGTGAGGATCATGGTCACACCCATGAGGGCCAGGGCTGCCGCGATAACTGCCCTGGTGCCGAACCTGGCAGCCAGAAATCCGCCGATAATGGCCATGGACAGGTACCCGATGAAATTGCCCGTGCCCAGAAGGCCCAGCTGGGTGTAGTCAAAGGAAAGTCCGTCTTTCATGGCCGGCAGCAAAAGGGTATAGGCCATCCGGCCGAACCCGTGGGCTGCCACTGTTGTCATCAATCCCATGAAAATGACGATCCATCCATAGTGCAGTTTTTTCTCCATGGGGATCTCCTTTTTGCATCAGGGTAAGTCAAATGAACCGTTTTCAACCAGGCTGTCAGACATATTCCCTACCATTCTTATGCCTGCATATGCAATTGTTTTTCCATCCAGCTGTCCGGTAAAATTATCCCCCCCGGTGAAGGGACACCCGGAAAGCCAATTACACGGGATTCCCGGCCATTGTCCTGTTACCAGCCCAGTGCAATCGCATGTAGATGCAGCGTTACCTGTATCGACATAGCCGCCTGCGGATGCCGCGTGACAGGACCGTCAGATGCCAATCTCGGGCCGGTCACGCGGCATCTGCAGGCAGCGGGTATCAAAAAGCTGAACAGGATGTGGTTATATGCGATGGTCCTAATTTCCAGCCCCTATGGGGTTGATTTTCTCTGGCGAACGATATATTGCTTGGGCCGGTTCTGCGACGTTGCAGGCCATTTTGTTTAAGGAAAAATACCATGTCCTATATTCTTCTGTATCTTGCCCTGGGGTCTGTGGCAGGGGTTCTGGCCGGTCTGCTGGGGATCGGCGGGGGACTTGTGATTGTGCCCATGCTGACATTTGTTTTTACAGGCCAGGGCGTTGCCCATGCACATATTCTGCACCTGGCCCTGGGCACCTCTCTGGCCAGTATTTTATTCACCTCCCTTTCCAGTCTCAGGTCCCACCATAAGCGCGGTGCTGTGATCTGGCCCGTGGTTTTGAAGATTACGCCGGGTATTCTTTTCGGCACGTTTCTGGGCACATGGATCGCTGCCGGGCTGTCCACCGGTTTTTTAAAAGGGTTTTTCGGGGTGTTTTTGTTTTATGTGGCCACACAGATGCTGCTGGGCATAAAACCTGCGCCTGCCCGGGAAATTCCCGGCACTGCCGGTATATTCAGTGCCGGGAGTATCATAGGCGTCTTTTCCAGCCTTGTGGGTATCGGGGGCGGCACCCTGTCCGTGCCGTTTCTCATGTGGTGCAACACCCTGGTGCACAAAGCCATAGGCACGTCAGCCGCCATCGGTTTTCCCATTGCCGTGGCCGGAACACTGGGATATATACTCAATGGCCTTGGTTCGGAGGGGCTGCCCCCCTGGAGCCTGGGATTTGTGCATCTGGGGGCACTGGCCGGTATTGCTGCCGCCAGTGTATGCACCGCCCCTTTAGGGGTCAGGCTTGCCCATGCACTGCCTGTGGACAGGTTGAAAAAGATATTTGCCCTGCTGCTTTATCTGGTCGGGGGACGGATGGTGTTTTCCATATTCTAGTATCCGGCTGCCAGTGCACCGGCAAGGATAACAAGGGTGACCAACAGGGCCGCGGGTTCCCTTGCAGGGTGGCGGCAGGTGGAAACCAGGGGAAAAAAGAAAACACCGGCGAAAAGTCCGCAGAAAAATCCGAATACATGGGCCCAGACATCGGTGTTTTCGCCATGGCTCAAGAATGCCATCAGGGTGGCGCCGGCAATGAGGGGCAGGATCCTGTCCCGTTTGCGCATGGGGCCTTTCAGCATCATCTGAAAGGCAGACAGCCCGCCGGCAGCAGCCATGACAGCAGTGGAAGCCCCGATGGACAAAAGGGCATTGCCATGGAACCCTGCATTGATCAAATTTCCGCAGGTGCCGGCAAACAACAGGAAAAACGGCCCGGTGCCGTATCCGGACAACCGGATCACAGGGCCGGCGAACAGGAGGATTCCGGCCAGATTTCCCAGGAGATGGGCGGTGTCTGAATGCAGAAACAGGGCGGTGACAGCCCGGAAGGTTTCCCCCTGGCGGATGAACATGGATGAGGCACCATAGGCCAGGATATGGTCCCACCGGGTGCCGCTCATGTCAATGCCCATGTGGATGGCTGCCAGCAGGCCCATGATGACAAAGGCGGCCGGGGTCGTGAAACCCGAAGGCCCCCCCGGAAGAGCAGGCAGCGGTTTGTGGTCGGTACGGTTTTCTCTG
>JAABTU010000020.1 GCA_011389715.1 Desulfotignum sp. | reverse complement strand
CATGTTCAAAAAGAAATTACCGGCCGCAAGGGCGGCGCAGGCCCTGCCGAGGGACGTGCCTTTCTTATCAACGGTGTGCCGGTAAGTGTTCCCATTGCCGCCCATTATGTCTCTACATCCCCTTTTTTGATTGCGGAAACAGATGCCGGATATTGCCTTTTAAAAAAAGGAAAACCGGTTTGTGCGGTCCAGGTGGTTCCTGAACCCGAATTTTACAGCAACTATACGGATGACGGGGTCTCTTTTCGACAGATAGCCCTTCTCCACGGTAAAGACTGTCTTGCCACAACCGTATTCCAACGGTGTGTGCATTGGAAACAGGCGAAAAAATGCCATTTTTGTGCCACCGAGGCCTCTCTTAACAGCAAACAGACCATTGAAAAAAAAAATCCGAATCACCTTGCCCAGGTGGCTCGGGCGGCCCGTGATACAGCTGGTGTAACCCATATGGTGCTCACCTCGGGAACCGGCGACCCGCCGGGCAGCGAAATTTCGTATCTGGCTAAATGTGCCCGGGCGGTGAAAGCCCATGCGAATATACCGATTCAGGTTCAAATCGCGCCTCCCCCCGATCTGGGCATGATAGAGGACCTCAAGGATGCAGGGGTTGACGCTGTCGGTATCCATATTGAAAGCTTTGACATGAAGATTCTCTCAAAAATTGCCCCTGCCAAGGCATGCATCGGTTTACGCCAGTATGAAAATGCCTGGAAAAAAGCGGTGCAGCTCTTCGGAGTCAACCAAGTAAGCAGTTTTATCATTGCAGGGTTGGGAGAAACCAGGGATTCGGTTGCCTGGGGAAGTGAATTTCTCGCAGATCTGGGTGTTTATCCGTTTGTGGTTCCCCTTCGCCCCATTCCGGGTTCCCGGCTTGAAAACGCACTGCCTCCCAGCCCGGAAACCATGAAGAAAATTTATGACGCAGTTGCCAAAATTCTTCAAACCAAAGGCATTTCCACCCGGAATATTCTGGCAGGATGTCCGAAATGCGGGGCATGCTCGGCGTTATCCTCGTATGAGGGGAAAGAAGAAGACCTGATCTGTCACTCAACCAGAACCCGGTTGGAAGCATCCGAAGCATTTAGAATACGAAAACAGGTTTTTGTACAGGAACAAGGATTGTTTGACCAGTCGGACAGGGATGAGAATGATCCCGGCGCCATCCATCTGGTTGCGAAATATAAAAATAAAATTATCGGTACAGTCAGGGTATATAGAGAAAATACAGGTTCTGATCACTGGATCGGCGGTCGGCTTGCCGTTGAAAAAAATTTCCGGGCAACCACAGCCGGATCAGTTCTTGTAAAAGAAGCCATGAAACGGGTACAAAAAAAAGGATGCGCTGTATTCACTGCCTATATCCAGGAAAAAAACATCCCCTTTTTTGTAAAACTTGGGTGGACCCCCATTGGATCTGTCAAATACCACGTTGGACACCCCCACCAAAAAATGCAGGCAAATCTGAGCCTTGTCCCGAAAGATATCAACCCATGAACGAACTCAACAGCCAGGTGAATTTAGATCAAATCGTCACATCTATCAGAACCTATACCGGCCTTATTCGAAAGCATCCCATAAAAAACGTAGTGGCAAAATTGCGTGCTACGCATCAGTATGGACAGGCCCTGGCAAATTTTGGTGATGATGCGGCTGTCATACCCTTTAAGGATGAATATCTGTTGTTTGCAACCGACGGTATGATGTCGGACCTCATTACCAACGAGCCCTATGCCGCCGGAAAAGCGTCGGTCATGGTGACCGTGAATGATATTTATTCCATGGGCGGCAGACCCATCGGCATGGTGAATGTCCTGGCCAGCGGTGATGAAGAACAGCGTGCCCTTATTGTGGCAGGCATTGAAAAAGGGTGTCACAAACTCAAGGTGCCCATGTTGGGGGGGCATCTTCATCCTGATCCCGGGATATCGACCCCTTCTTTGAGCGTCGCCATTTTAGGGAAGGCCAAAAAATCCCTCAGAAGCCACCAGGCACAAAAAGGAGATGATCTGATTCTGGCAATGGATTTACAAGGCAAGCGTGGCTGTAAGTCAGTTGTCAGCTGGGATGCGAATTCCGGTAAAACCCCTGAAGAACTTTTGTACCGGCTTGAAACCCTGCCGATGATTGCAGAGCAGGAATGGTCCTGTGCTGCAAAAGATATCAGTAATGCCGGTATCCTGGGCACGGTATCCATTTTTCTGGAAAATTCGGGAAAAGGGGGGGAAATTAGTGTTGCCTCCATCCCAAAGCCCGCTGACATTGATTTTATTGACTGGCTTTGCTGTTTCCAGAGCTTTGGATTTATCCTTGCGGTCAGGCCGGAAAATTCGGAAAAAGTGCTGGCGCTCTTTACCGAACGGAACATAGATGCCAGTGTTATTGGCACCGTGACGGACACAGACAGGGTCGTTCTGACCCATTCCCATAGATCAGCAGAGCTGTTTGATTTTAACACCGATGAAATAACGGGTATCCGTTACAAAGAACAGACGTAATCAAAAACCATACAGGGAGAAACTTGTATCATGTTTATTGATGGAAAATGGAAAGAGGCTGAAAACGGTGGAACATTTGATGTCCTGAATCCGGCAACAGGTGAAGTTCTTGCCAAAGTGGCAGATGGCGGCCATGAGGATGTCATTGCGGCCATTAACGCAGCAGACAAAGCATTTTCTGTCTGGTCGTCTTTGACGGCGTATCAGCGGTCTCATTATTTATATACGGCCTTTCAACTGATGATGGATAAAAAAGAAGACCTTGCCCGGACCATGACCCTTGAACAGGGCAAACCCCTGGCTGCAGCCCGAAATGAGGTCCAGTACGGGGCGGATTTTTTGTTATGGTTTGCCGAAGAAGCCAAGCGTATTTACGGGCAGACCATCCCTTCCTCAAGGCCGGATCAGCGATTTATTGTTCTAAAGCAACCCCTGGGTGTGGTGGCTGCAATTACGCCGTGGAATTATCCCGTGTCCATGATCACAAGAAAACTTGCCCCGGCTCTGGCAGCCGGATGCACCGTGGTGCTTAAACCAGCTGAAGCAACTCCCCTTTGCGCCATTGAAATGTGTAAAATTTTTCAGGAAGCACAGATCCCGGAAGGTGTGGTAAATCTTGTCACAGCATGTGATCCCAAACCCGTGGGCGAGCAGTTTGTGTCCCATCCCTTTGTCCGCAAACTTACGTTTACCGGGTCCACCAAAGTGGGGAAGATGCTGGCAGGTAAAGCATCCCGGCATATGAAGCGAATTTCCCTTGAGCTTGGCGGCCATGCCCCTTTTATCGTGTTTGACGATGCAGATCCTGTCCATGCAGCCAAGGGAGCGGTACTGGTAAAATTTTTAAACACAGGGCAGGCCTGTATCAGCCCGAACCGAATCTTTGTTCCCCGTCATATGGTGGATGCCTTTACCGCAGAATTCAGCAGCCGTGTGAATGCGATGAAAGCCGGCAATGGAATGGACCCGGGTGTCAAGATCGGCCCCCTTGTCGGACCGGATGCCATTGCAAAAGTTGAAAATCAGGTGGCAGACGCCTTGAAAAAAGGCGCACGCCTGATTACCGGGGGCAAACGCATTATGGACAGCCCGCTTGAAAAGGGATATTTTTACGCGCCCACAGTGCTGACCCGTGTGACCCAAGACATGCTGATCTTTCGTGAAGAAACCTTTGGTCCGGTTGCACCCATTATCGCCTATGATCCGGCAGATGATGTGATTGCCATGGCAAATGACACAAATTACGGGCTTGCCGCATATGTATATACCCAAAGCACTTCCCGTGCCATGAGGGCATTCGAAGGTCTCAGGTTCGGTATTATCGGCATTAATGATATCAACCCGACGTCTGCTGCCGCCCCCTTTGGCGGAATCAAAGACAGCGGTATGGGCAGAGAAGGTGCCAAAGAAGGCATCAATGAGTACCTGGAAACAAAACTGGGGGGATTTTCTGTATGAAAATTAATGGCCCCGGCTATGGCCGGAACAAAACATAGCTGCATTCTGATGTGTTGCAGCGCCTTGGGTAAAAACCGTCGTTTTTTTTTAAAAAATCATCCTTTGGACGATTTACATAATTGACCCACCACTGATACGGTGCATAATGTTGAAAAATTTCAAGTTCAAGATGGTAAGAGCTTGTCAGAAACCTGAACATACTCATGAATGCAGGAGGTAAAATGTTTCAATTTCAAAAAGAACAAATCGTATGTGAAGTTGGAGGCGTCAAATTCGGCGGACAGCCAGGAGATTATCCAACTGTTGTTTGTAACTCGATATTTCAAAAAGGAGATAAGGTTTTTTCCGGCAAGCGAAAAGAGGGTTTTGATGAAAAACTGGCAGCAACGCTTTTACAGACCCAGGAAAAGCTGAGCAACGAAACGGGCGTTCCGGGAATGGCTGATATTGTTGCCAACACGGGAAAAGAGTTCAAAACATTTATCGACTTTGTTGTAGACAATTCAGACATGCCCTTCTGCATCGATGCCTGGACATTAAAGCCAAAGCTGGATGCGGCAGCTTATTGTGCTGAAAAAGGGCTTCTTGACCGCATGTTTTATAACAGCATCACGGTATGGGAGCAGGACATTGATACCGAAATCAAAGAAATGGTTAATATCGGTGTCAAAAGTGTTCTTTTGGTTGCTTTTGATCAGGAGGATCAAAAACCCACAGGCAGAATAACCGGAACCCAGAAGTTGTTGGATGCCATTGAAAGAAACGGGGCAAAGTTTGAAAATCTTTTTGTGGATACGTCCGTTATGAACGGACCTGCCACAGCCCTTTGTTCTCTTGCCAACAAAATGATCAAGGAAAAGTGGGGATTCCCCACAAGTTCTGCACCATCCAATGGGTCTTACATGTGGAAAGAGGCCCGTGAAAAATGGGGATTTAAAGGATGGTCGGCAGCAGATGCCGCACTTGAGTCTTTGGCTGCATTCATGCACCATGATATGATTTTTTCCGGACCCATGGTAGGGGCATCCAGAATTATGCCGGCCATAGCAATGGCCAACGCATTCCAGGCAACAGCGGTTTACAGTGAAACCGGACGGCTGCCCAAGGATGAAAATCATCCGCTTTTCAAGTTGTTTCCTGATTTTGTGGAGAATCTTAAAAGCAGTTAATCTTTTTGCGGTGTATCCCGAAAAAAAAGATACCACACCATTAAAAATTGAGAGGAGAATGTATGTCGGAATTTACCGGAAAGCAAAGAGTCCAGAAATTATTCAAGCGTGAACCCTTAGACAGGATGCCGTGTTTCAGTGGCCAGGGAACCGTGGTGATCCAGGCCATTGAAAAAATGGGAACCCAGTTTGCCAAAATTCATACGGACCCGAAACTGATGGCTGAATCTGCAATCACTTCGGCCAGGTTGTTCAACATGGATGGTGTTGTTGTCCCCTATGACATGGCCACGGTTGCCGAGGCCATGGGCCGCGGTATTTCGCTTTATGAAAACGCAGAAGGCATTATTTATCCCACGGTACCCAATAAATGGAAAACCCTGGAAGAGATTGACATACCCAAGGATTTTATGGGACAGGGCCGCCTTCCCGTGGTGGATGAAGCCTTTAAAATCATACAGAAAAACGCCCCGGACCTTGCAGTAGGGGCGTGGGTTCTGGGGCCGTTTACCCTTGCAGGACAGATCATGGAACTGGATATTCTGTTAAAAGGGCTGAAAAAGAAAAAGGATGAAACTGCAGCATTCCTTGATCAGGTCACCCGGGTGACCATTGATTTGTGCAAACACTATCAGGAACTGGATGTGGATTTTATATCCGTCAGGGAAATGGGATCGGGAACCGATCTGTTATCTCCCCGCATGTGGAAAACGTTGATCGGTCCCAATTTGAAAAAAGTGTTTGATTCCATCACTCATGTTCCATGTGTGAATCACATTTGTGGTTCAACAGATATGATTATTGAAATGATGCATGAATGTGGCGCAGATGCATTGTCTGTCGATCAGAAAAACAATGTGGCGGAAACCCGAAAAAAACTGGGCAATGATG
This sequence comes from Desulfotignum sp., assembly GCA_011389715.1. Lineage (GTDB taxonomy): Bacteria > Desulfobacterota > Desulfobacteria > Desulfobacterales > Desulfobacteraceae > Desulfotignum. The sequence goes on along the minus strand of JAABTU010000020.1, from coordinate 2,481 downwards.
TTCTTATATTCGGCAATTTTGATCCATATAACACCCTGACGCAGCTGGAGGATCAGGCCCAGGTGGAAGCAATTATTAAAAAATGTATTGATGACGGCCAGGACGCGGTGTGGCCGGGATGTGATATCTGGCCGGATGTCAGACCGGAAAATATGGAAACCTATACCAAGACAGTCAGGGAATATGGAAAAAAACCGTCCCCGGCAGTTGGAAGACTTTAGAATACAAGGAGACTGAAAAATGGCGACACATGAAGAAATTTTGGCAAAATTAAAAGAAGCCGTAGTGGAGTATGAAGAAGATGATTGTGCAGAAGCAGCCCAGGAGGCACTGGATGCAGGTATGGATCCCATGGTTGCTGTAATGGACGGGCTTGCTGCAGGCATGGAAAAAGTGGGGGTTCTTTTTGACACCAATGAATATTTTGTGCCTGAAGTGTTGATGTGCGCGGATGCACTTTACAAGGGCCTGGATATTCTTCGTCCCCATATCAAACTTGATGCGGATGTTCCCAAGGCGTCTGTTGTAATCGGTTCTGTGCAGGGAGATGTCCATGATATCGGTAAAAACCTGGTTAAAATGATGTTTGACGTGGCCGGATGGGATGTTCACGATTTGGGGAGAGATGTCCCTTTAGAATCATTTGTGGAAAAACAACTGGATGTAAAATCTGATGTACTGGCCATGTCTGCCATGATGACCACCACCATGATGGGAATGAAAAAAGTGATTGCGATGGTCAAAGAAAAAAATCCAGACTGCCTGATTATGCTGGGTGGTGCTCCTGTGACCCGTGATGTTGCCAATCTTTTTGGTGCGGACGGGTATGCTGAATCAGCCGGCAATGCCGTATCCGAAGGAATTAAAATGATAGGACGGCTCAGAGAGTACCAGAAGGGCGATATCAAGTAATTATAGGAGCTAAGACAAATGGCAGAAGAACTTGTAAATGTGATATTTCAGCCTTCCGGCAGACGTGGAAAGGTTCCCAAAGGGTGCAGCATCATAGATGCCTCAAGATTCATCGGTGTGGACATCGAGGCCCTTTGCGGTGAATCAAAGGTTTGCGGGAAATGTATTGTTCGTATTGAAGAAGGCCATTTTGAAAAATATAATATTCAATCTTCCATGGATCATGTCACTCCCTGGCAGGAGGATCTGGAAACCAAATTCATTAATGCGGAAAACAGGGCAAAAGGATTCAGGCTCGGGTGTGTGGCAAAAATTATGGATGATATTCTCATTTTTGTTCCTGAAGAATCCCGTTCCGGTAAACAGGTGGTTTCCAAAGCTGCCCGTGATATAAAAATTGATTTCAATCCCATGGTCAAACTGTACACAATAGAGCTGAAAAAACCGGATTTTGAAGACAAGATCGGGGACTGGGAACGTCTCACCAATGGCCTTGCAAGGGAATACGGCCTCACCAATCTCACCATTGATATCGTTACGTTAAGAACACTTCCGGGTATGCTTAGAGCGGAGGACTGGGTTGTCACTGTCAGTGTCTGGAATGAAAAAGAGGTCATCCGCATCCGGCCGGGCCGGGCAAAACATGCTTATGGCATGGCCATTGATGTGGGAACCACCACCTGCGCGGGCTATCTGTGTGATCTGACCACCATGGAGGTTATCAATACCGCTTCCATGATGAACCCCCAGTGTAAATATGGGGAGGACGTCATGGCAAGGATCACCTTTCATATGACAACGCCCGGTGGTCTCAAACGGATGAGTGATGATATCATAGAAGGGATCAACGACCTGATTGATAAGGCCATCGCCCCCACCCACCCGAAAAAGAAAAAGATCAAGAAGAAAAAAGGCGAAGACGGGCCGGATGAATACAAAGAGATCATTGAAGAGGGTGTTGAATACCTCAGAATCACCAAACAAGATATTGAAGATGTCACCATCGGGTTCAATACGGCCATGCACCATATACTGCTGGGGCTTGATCCGGAACCGGTGGGTCTTGCACCTTTTCCCCCTGTCATTCATCACAGCCTGGATATCAAGGCAAGGGATCTGGGTATTGCAATCAACCCCTCATCCTATGTTTTTGCCATGCCGAATGAGGCAGGCTTTGTGGGCGGGGATAATGTCGGTGTTCTTTTGGCTGAAGAACCGTATAAAAGAGATGAAATCCAGCTGATCATCGATATCGGGACAAATGGAGAGCTGATCCTGGGCAACCGGCACAAACTGTATTCCTCTTCCTGTGCCACAGGTCCTGCCATGGAAGGTGCACAGCTGAGCTTTGGCATGCGTGCGGCACCCGGAGCAATTGAACGGATTGAAATTGATCCGGACACCCAGGAAGTTGATTACCGGGTCATCGGCCATGACAAATCCCGCAAATTCTCCAAACCTGAAGAGATGAAGGTCAAAGGGATTTGTGGTTCCGGGATACTGGATGTTCTGGCAGAGCTTTACCGGTCAAGTGTGATTACCAAAACAGGGGTTTTCAACAAAAAACTG
>JAABTU010000019.1 GCA_011389715.1 Desulfotignum sp. | reverse complement strand
TCTCCCAGCAGTTCCCGGGCGGTCTGGCTCACCTGCAGGAATCGGTCCCGAACAGCGGTGTCATCCAGCATATCCAGACGGCCCGACCGCACCTGTGCCAGCTCGTTTTCAATGGCAGCCTTTCTTTTTTCCAGCTCCTGTATCCGCACCTGCACATCCTTTTCCGTGCCTTCCACCATCTGTCGCAGCAGATCAAAAATGGTCATCAGGCGCGATTCCGTGCCCACAAAGGGCCGCTGGATAAGGCTTTCCAGCCAGGACAGGGCTTTTTCCGCCGCCGGCATCAAATCATAATGCACCTCATCCGATCCTCGGGGATAGAATTTGCGCAGCCACCCCTTGTCTTCTCCGGCCCAGTCATCCAGATAGGCCTGGGCGTACCTGGGAAAGGCATCCTCGCCTTGGGTTTCCCGCAGGGTGAACAGCAGGTCTTCCAGGGCAGAGGCCAGGTCTGCCCGGCTGAGCCGCCGCTGGTTGGGCACAATAAAGGTGTTGTGTAAAAATGCGGCAATGAGCGGGCTGTGGTCCGCCACCAGCAGCTTCCAGGCAGGATGGGTCTTTCTCAGGGCCTGCAGTGTGCCATAGTCAACATCCATGGGATCAGGTGACCAGATCGATGATTTTTTTGGAGGTGTATTCCCCCACATCCGCCAGTCCGTCCATGGGCATGAACCGGTTGGCATTGCTGGAATACAGGCAGGTGACAGCGGCTGGAAAATCTTCGTCTGCTTCATATAAAATGTAACACAGGGCAATTTTGGGCAACGGATACACCACAAAGGAAATATCCCCTGCCGTGTCGGCAGGAGGGTTTTCTCCCTTCAAGGAAGAGGAAATTTTTTCCAGGCTGTTTTTGATTGACGTCACATGGGGCACCAGCACCTGTTCGGTGTGGGTGGCAAAGGCTCCGGCATAGGGCATGCTGTCGTTGAATTCCTTGAACGCCCGGAAGGGGGTCGGCACACAGATGTCGGTGCCGGCATGCAGGGCATACAAAGTGATCAGTATCCCCAGGATGGAGGGGGCGGTTTCTGTTCCCAGGGTGATGCGGTCCGGTGTGATAACACAGGGCCGGCCAAAGGCATCGAACATGAACCGGTCCGCTTCCCGGGTGGCCAAAAGACGCTGGTCCAGATCCCGGGGCAGGTTGCTGTATAGTTTTTTCAGGTTGTCCTGAACGATTTTTGCATAATTGTTGGTCATATCAGGCTTGCTCCTCATATGTTTTTGGCGGCATGATTTTTTCTTCCTGTTTTGCATACCGAAATTGCTACAAAATGTTCTGTCAGGTTATAAAAAAAATCTGGGTTAAACGCAACTGCCATGGGAAAAGAATATACATTTTGCAAGGATACCACCATACCACCAAGGGCTCCCAACTGGGAGTATAGTTCACCTTGCACCGGCACAAGGCGGGGTAAGTTATGCCTTGCTTATGGTGTAAGTTCTTTACAAAACATATTTTGGGCTTATTTTGCTTATAAGTGATTTCACACCGCCGTGAGTATCTGAAATCATGGCGGGGCAGAACTTTAACCCGATATCAGGAGGTGCCCCATGGTAAACACCCAGGATCTTGAACTGCATCTGGACGAAGAAGGCTATCTCAAGGATTTTCGTTCCTGGACCGAGGAGATCGCATGCGCGCTGGCGGAAAAAGAAGGCATTGATGATGAATGTCCCTTGAGCACCGAGCGTATGGAGATTATCAAGTTCATGCGCAATTATTATGAGAAGTTTGAGGCGTTTCCCATTCTCAGGGCGGTGTGCAAGAATGTGGGGCAGCCCAAAGCGTGCAACTATGAACAGTTTCCCGATCCGGTAAAAGCATGGAAGGTTGCCGGTCTCCCGAAGCCCACACCCGAGGTGTTTGCCAAGATCAAAACAACGGGATAAAGGCTTTCCCCGCTGCCGCAGCCGTAACAGCCGGAAAAAAAAGGTAAGATGCCGTTAAAAACCATTGATGATTTCATTATAAAACAGCTGCATATCCTGGATGAAAACGGTAAAGTGGATTCGGATCTGGAATCGGACCTGAGCGAAGATGACCTGAAAAAACTCTGGGAATTGATACGGATGACAGCGGGCGGATTGTTGTGGACGACCAGTGCAGAACCTTTTTGCCCCACATTTTTGCTATCGGCGATGTGGTGGCAGGACCTGCCCTGGCCCACAAGGCCGGGCGCCAGGGCAGGGTGGTGGCAGAGATCATGGCCGGCAAAAAATCAGCTTATGACAATGTCAGTGTGCCGGCGGTATTGTTTACCAGCCCGGAAACCGCCTGGACCGGATCGGTCCATCTGATGAAAAAACGCCGGTGATGCCATGACATCATATTCATGAACCACCCCCTATCCATTGGCATTCAGGACCGTTATCACTTCAGCCTTGCGTATCACAGTGCCATCCTGCTCATTCATATAACCGGTTTTGAGAATTTCGAGAATGGTTTCATTGTCCAGGTCCGGCTGCTCCCGGGTCTCTATGATTTTACAGGTTTCCATGGCCGCTTTGTTGTCAGGGAAAAGGATCGGAACGATTCCCCGGGAGCGAAGCTGGCGCAGCAGTTTTCGATGCACAGCACCGATGTTTCTGCCCAGTTTTTTTCCGATTTTGCCCATCTGGTCCTGTTTTGATACAACAAAGCGGTCAATATTGTCCAGTACGTCCACGATCTCAAAAAGATCTGAAAAGATCGCTTTTTCCCGTTCCAGAGATTGCATCTCTCGTTGGGCCAGCGCCTGTTTCTGTTCACTGATCTGCTGTTGAAACAGGATCAGTTTTTGTTTCAGCTGCTGTTTGTCAGAGATCATTTTCCATCTCAATTTCAGCCAGATATTGCAGCGGCACGTTGCGGGGTGCATGCTGCTGCTCAATTTGTTCACAAATGCCGGCCATGTCCCGCATCAAACCGTTTTTGACATCTGTTAGATCAATAAAGTGTAAAAAAGACTGACAGGCCCGGGATCCGGGGTCCAGGAGCAGTTTCTGAGCCCGGGCAATGGTTTGGACGGAATACTGCCGGGAGCGCATCGCCTGCCCGACGGCCTGAATAATTTCTTTGTGGGTGGCCTGCTGTGTCACCCCGAGAATTTTAAACGGATTCATCTCACATTCCTTTGCCTGGATTCGTCAGGTTGTCGTTGATTTTTTCCACAAGATAATGGGTGTCATCCACGGATTCACACGCATCGCGCAATCGGTGAAGCATGATGGTCAAAAACCCTTTGTCCGGGATAGTGCTGCTAAGCATATCCAGCATGTCTTCCACTTCTGAAAAAAAGAAGGCTTCCATTTCAGGATATTCCGATTCCAGAACGATATCAGCAGCCTTCCCTATTTTGTTTTTATACAGGGCCTCCAGGATATCATTTTTTTGGATATCGATGCGAGTCAGTTTGAGGTTGTGCCGTGCGAATTGATTTTCCGGGTGGATATCCAACGCTTTTTTCAACATTGCAGCCAGTTGCTGATCATGAAACTGATTTTTATTGAACCGGCTGACGGCCAATGTGGACATGATCGCGGAAAGCGCCCGGGCCACAGGGGGAGACGGTCTTTTTTCGTAAAGCCATTTCAATAGTGTTTCATATTCGGCCTTTCTGTCCCCATCATATCGGGCAAGCCTATCGGCAAAACGCTGTTCAATGGATGGTGCCGCATCGAACAGGGCAGGAATGGATGAAAAAAAGGGCAGAAATTTTTTTTCTCCGCGCTCCAGGCAAGCCTGTCCATAGGCCAACCACACCCGTGCCACCACATATTCAACAAATTCATCCAAAGAAGCGTTGTCTTCGATGATCTGTTCAATCAAATCATGTGCTTTGTCTACATCCCCCGTCTGCAAGGCATACAGACTTTCCCATGCCCGGGAATAACCCCCCCCGGTTTCCAAGTAATGTTCCGGATCTTTGAAAAAATCCCTGTTTTTGCGAATATCAGACAGGATATCCTCCGACCGACCCGTGATCGCCGCATAAAAGGGGGTACAGATGCGGGGGGTGTCGGACCGGGATGCCTGGTACATGGCCTCCATGTCTGTGATCAGTTTTTTTTCCACGGCAAACAGGGCAGCTGCCTGTCGGACGGTTGGAGAACCGGTATGGCCATCGATACGCTGCTCTGCCAGGCGCGTCAATTGTTGACGAATCTGCTGTTGTTTTTCCGGGTTGTCAACGAATTTTTCGACAGGGTGTTGATAAAAAATGGCTGTGAACCAGGATTGCACCATGGGATATAAAAACGCTTCGTTTTTTTCGGCCAGGTGATAACCGGTTTTTGCCTTCAGGGCGATGAATTCCAGGGGCTTGAAAGCGGTTGTCTGTTCCAGGAGATCGGCGATTTTTTCATACGCTTCCTGTTTCCACCAGATCTCCAGTAATGTCATACTGCAATAATGGTACAGCATATCAAAATGGTCTGCCAGTTCCGATTGGTCCAATGTGCGGGCTAACTTTTTCAAATCTTTGGCATGGCTGCGGATGGTTTCGATATCCATCCCTTTTTCCAGGGCATGGTACAGTGTGGAAAAGGCCAGGGACAAAACCTGTATTTTCTGGGGAATTAATGCAGGGATACGGGTGTTGATCTTTTCCCACTGGGTTATGGCTTCGGGATAGTGCCCTGTTTTTGCCAGGGCAAATCCATAGTAATAGCACCCGGTATCATCCAATGGTTTTGCCTGTTGAAAAATGCGTATAGCCTGGTCTTCACTGCCCGCTTTGACATGACACACACCACTGCGGATGCAAAATCGTGAATTGTCGGTCTCCTGCCATATCTGTTCATACAATGCGGCCGCTGTGACATAATTACCGGATTCTTCGGCATTTCCGGCGGTCTCATGGATACTGCCGACCTGAATCTGCTGCTCCAGTTCCTGTATTTTTTCAGATAATCCCGGATCATCCATTAATTGCTGCGCCTGGGTAAAACAGGAAATAGCTTCCTGTAGCGCATGGTTCTTAATGGCGCTGTATCCTTTTTTAACAAGCAGCTTTCCCTTTTCAGACCGGTTCTTCTCCCGGCAGATATCCAATTTTTCATCAATGTCACTGGACGGCGCTTTTTTTCGGGCTTTTTCAAACTCTTTTTCCGCCAGCAAATAATTTTGTGCATCAAACAATTTGTGTGCACGATTCAAAATGGCATCGATTTTTTTCTTTTTTTTGGCCATTACTACTCCATTTTAATTCCAATGACTTTGCTGCCTGTATCCGTTTCCAAAGCTTCCGATATAATGAGAATCGGTTGGATGGTAACCGGGGACTGTTTCTTTCGATCCGGGATCAGGTCCATTTCACGATGGGATAACAGGTGTGATAATCTGGATTCAATGCGGTCCAGCCGGGTGCCATTTTCACGAATGGAGATTGTTACATTTTCCATATACGTTTTCAATCGGGTACTCTGTGCCAACGTGATTTCCTGTTTCCGGACCAGTTCCAGTATCTGGTTCTGTTTTTGGGAATCGTTTTCCAGTGATACGCCCGATGTCACCAGATCCATCAGAGCGGTATGCTGCCGCTGCAGCAGATGTTCAACCGTTGACAACCGGTATGTAAGAAAAATGAAAAAACCCGCCACAAGAATGGTCACTGCTGCCAATATAAAAATTGCTGGTTTCTGACGGATACCTGACGGAATTTCCGGATTTCGGGAAGATGCTAACCGTTCATCAGGCATTTTCCGGGAGAAGGACATATGTTCGGTGGAAGTCTCCTGGGGGGTGGGATCCTGTTCCGGCGGTTTATCGGACAGGCGGTCCAGCAGCTGGAAACAGGTCAGGTCGGAATCACACTGGGGACATGTGTCCATATCCCGGGGAATCTGGGCATATTGACATACCGGGCATTGGATCCGATCGGTCATCACCGGGTAATCCCTTTTTGAATCGTTCCGGTTTCACGATCAAATTCGTTCAGGGTTTTGTTTACTTTGGGCATGATCTCATCGAGTACCTCTTTTGTCAGTTCCATGTCCTGTTTAATGATCGCCCCCATGAGCTTTGACAGGGCATTCTCAAATGTTCCGGCCTGGTCAGGATCATGTTGATTACACAGTTCCCGGGCTTTTTTGATCTGCATCAAAAGGACGATGTCCGGATAATCGTCGATGCATCGGCATAAATCTTCATATGCAGACAGATTTTCCTCGTAAGATCCGGTAAGGTTCATCTGTTTGAGATGGTCGATCTTTTTTTGGAACCGGGCCTGATCCTCGTTGGATATCAGCATGGCAAATTGATCCAGCGCATCTTGTGCAAAATAGATGGTGCTGTAGCAGGTGATGTCGTTTTCCGAAAACCGGCGGGTTTTTTCGATTTTCATTTCAGCAAGCTGGTGGGCCGGTTCGACCACCTGCCCGCTGTCCGGGTCGATCACCTGATGGATATCCTGAATCGTGGAAACGATCCGGGTGGTCATGTCATCCATGATATAAGAAGAAAGCTGTTTTTCATTGGCTTCATTGACCATGGTTTCCACTTTCCGGAACAATGTTTCATCGGCCCGGCCCCGAGACAGGGTCCGGCTCAGGTGAACATCCGGAAACTCCCTGAGTGCTGCGTCAACCGATACCAGGTTGTTTTCATCGATTTTCAGTGTAATTTCGATGCTGAGCACAGCGGATTCATCTGAATCAGAAAGATTATCCAGGCATTTATTCAGGGTTTCATCATCGATACCCAGCCACAGGTCTCCAATGGATTCCTCTATCTCGTTGACCCGGTTGAAAAATCTCATATGAACCAGTTGCTGATCTTCCTGGACCAACTTGAACACCTCGGTCTGCTCACAGGGAAGCGGGGTGTTTTTTTCAATGAACAGGTATTTTTCGTCGTTTTCCAGCACCACATAATAGTCATGGGCCGTTGAATGAACAATGTCCAGAACGCCCTGGTCAATGGTGTGTTTTTCCAGATCGAATCCGCAATGACTGCAGCTGGTATCGGTTTGGGTCACCGATTTTCCACACCCCGCGCATTCATAAGTTTCGGACAGCCGGTGGCTTAAAATTGCCGCACCCTCTGCAATGGCCAGCATGGGACGGTCATGCACCAGCACTTTTTTGGCCCCGAACATCTGCTGGACAGCGGCAATGATACAGGGGATATGGGAGCTGCCTCCCACCAGCAAAACCCTGTCGATCAGATCCGCAGGGATATGGATATCCGTCAGCAGTCTGCGGGTCAAGTTCATGGCTGTCTCCACCACGGGCTGGACAAGGGTTTCAAACCGGTCCCGGGTCAGGGTCACATCCACGTCCAGCAGGTCACCGTCTTCATCCTTGAGCAGGCCCAGAATTTCAATATATGCTTCCTGGTCCTGGCTCAACCGGATTTTGGCCTGTTCGACCTGACCCTTCAACTCTCCCAGAAACTGGTTCTTAACGCGGTCTGTCTGCTGATCGATCAATGTTTGGATATTTTCGATATCATTTTCCCGGGCCGTGATCTCCAATAAATGATCCATCAGTTTCCGGTCGATATCTTCCCCGCCCAGCCACATGTTGCCGCCTTTGCCCTGCTCGATGAACTGGCCCCCGCTGATGGTCAGAACCGACAGGTCAAAGGTCCCGCCCCCGAAATCAAACACCAGAACCGTGTTCACGTCTGCGTCATTGACCTGGTCTACCCCGAAGGAAATGGCGGCTGCCGTGGGTTCCGGAAGCAGGCGCTGCACCTTGATGCCGGCCAGGGCCGCCGCCGTCCGGGTGGCATGTTTTTGTTTGTCATTGAAATAAGCCGGTACCGTGATCACCGCAAATTCCGCTGTATCTTTCAGATAGGCATGGGCATCGGTACACAATTTTTTCAGAATTTCAGAAGAGATCGCTTCCGGGGTGTATTCTTTTTTATTGAGTACCAGTACCAGGCTGTTTTCGGTTCCCCTGGTTTGACGGCGGATGGTGATCACCTGACGGGGATCTGATATCAGTTTCTGCACTTCCGGATTGTCAAAGCTTCGGCCCATCAATCGCTTGACAGCGGTGACTGTATTGGCCGGATCCTGTTTCAACCATTCCAATGCATGTTTTCCCACGAAAAATTCGGTTTTTTCGGAAAGCCCGAGCATTTTTTTTTTCTGCCGGAGGGCCACACAGGAAGGGGTTATCGTTTCATTTTCCTTGTTGGGAATGATCTCTACTTGTATTTTTTTGATGGCAATGGCTGAGTTGGTGGTGCCCAAGTCAATTCCAACAGACTTTGACATAACAGGTTCCTTTTTGCATATTTTTACATTTTAAATTTCCGGGGATTTAACCAAAAATCGGTCCGCATGGCAAGAGGAATAATTAAATGACTAAGGAAAACAAGGGTTGACAAAAATGTTTATTCTGTTTATAGAATGATTATTCTAAAAATGAAATAATGAATTTGAGATATGGCCCAGCTGACCAGAAAAGAACGGGATGACAACCGAAAGCGCCGGGAAATCCTGGCCGCTGCCCTGGAAATGTTTGCTGAAGGGGGGTTCCATAACACCACCATGGCAAATATTTCCAAG
>JAABTU010000018.1 GCA_011389715.1 Desulfotignum sp. | reverse complement strand
CCGGACAATCTCCTCTTCCGCATAGGTCAGCGGAATATTGTCTTTGGGAATATCCATGTCTGTTTTGAGCATCTCCAGGGAGCTTTTGATGATCCCCAAAGGATTTTTCACTTCATGGGCAATCATCAAAGAAAATTTTCCCACCTCGGCCAGGGTTTCCTGGCGGGCCATTTTCCCGTATGCCTGCTTCAGGGTTCTGCGGCCGGCAGCCAGAGAATCCAGCATATCATTGAACGCATTGGCCAGCCGGGTGATCTCCGGGGTGTTGCCGGCGGCGGCCCGGATGGTACGGTTGCCTGCAGACACTTTTTTGGCTGTTTCCGCCAGAGAGACCAGAGGGGCCACAAGAGAACGTGACACAACATAAAAAATAATACAGGCCAGGCCGTTCAGCACCAGTGCTATGTAAACAAAGCGTTTTTTCATCTGACTGGACAGATCTTTGATGCCCTTCTCCGAATAGGCGACTTCGACCCGGCCGATGAGATCCGCATCCCGGGTACCGCCCAGCCGGCTGATCCATGCTGCGCTTTCTTCCGTTTCTGATAAATACACTTTTTTCTCCACACTTGCAAACGGACCTGGTATGTCCCTGGACACCGAAACCAAAGGGATATCCATCTGGTCGAAGATATCCACCCCGGCAATATCATTTTCCCTGAGCATGTTGTCGGCCAGGCCCTGGAGCAGGTTTTTTTCACCGATCAATATGCCCAGCTCGGAATTCAATGCCAGGTACTGGGCCATGAAATCGATGCGCTGGTTGAAGCGCTGGGTCACAAACTGGTTAATGATGGTCACCCCCAGGTATCCCATGGTAAAGGTGGTGGCACAAATGAGAAAGACAGCTGCAGAAAGCACCCGTATGTGGATGCCGATATTTTTGGGAAACACGCTTTTCATCGGCCTGCCTCCATATTGAAACCAAGTTTTTTGGCAATATCGGGGTTGCTGCGGGTCTCAAACACAGGGGGCACGCGGCCGCAGCTTTTGCCGGCCAGGCTGTCCGTAATGATATCTCCTGCCTGCCTTCCCAACGCCTGGTAGTTGAATTCAAAGGAGAAAAGGGCCCCGGTCCGCATAAAATAGGCATTGTACCCGATAACCCCGGTTTTTTTGTACAGGGCCTGCTTGATGACATACTGGATCAGTTTTTCAGAGATAACGGTCTGGTCCGGGATCATCCAGACAGCGTCAACCAGCGCCAGATTTGCGGCCAGCACCGGTGCAATCTGGTTTCTCTCCGTCACCTGAAGCGGGACAATCTTTACAGGGATATTGCTGAAGGCGGCTGCTGCAGAGGCTGCCTTGAAAAACCACTGGTTGTGGTCCGGATCAAACAGCAGACCGATTTTCTCCAGGGAAGGAAATGCGCCAACAATGGTGTCCAATTGAACTGCTACAGGGATACGCAGGGAGATTCCGCAGGCAGCATCAGGTATCTGGGAAACCGCATCCGGGTCCAGCACAGCGGCATAGATTTTTTTGCCGGAAATACCGGCCTGCCATATCAGGGCTGCGGCTTCCGGGCCCACCGCCGCCACCAGGTCATAGGCGCCGGTGATAAGGCGGTCTGTCACCTGGGCGGTCACCAGGTCATCCCCCGGAGAAAGAAAAAACACATCTGTATCGGAAACCCGCGGGCCGGAACCCTGAGAATCAGCGGTCTTTGGGTTGGAACTCTGAGAATCGGCAGTCTTTGGGTTGGAACTCTGTAGATCGGCCGTCTTTCGGGACACCTGATCCAGTATGCCTTCGGTTACCTGCAGGTAGGGCCGGATCTTCCGGGAAACCACTATGGCAGTGGTTGTGCCTGCAGCAGCGTGTACGTTTACGGCAGCGGTTGTGCCTGCCGCAGCGCTTGTGCTTACGGCAGTGTCTGTGTCTGCGGCAGCGTTTGTGTGTACGGCAGTGTCTGTGTCTGCGGCAGCGTTTGTGTGTACGGCAGCGTTTGTGTCAGACGCACGCACCACTGGCAGTGCTGCCATCGTGCACAGGACAGCCACAATCACAAGACAATAAAGATTTTTCCTGCAAATAAGGGGCATTCACGGTTTCCAGGTTCTGGTTCGGCCATTGCCCGGAATTTATACCAGAACCAAGAAATAATTACAAAACAATAATCCGGACGGGCCGGGGAAACACCATGAAGCGATGGGGGATGCAGCACAAAAATATCCTTGCGTGTCTTTTGTCTACCCCGATTCTGATTGACATGCTGCTGTCAGGAGGCCTGTGGGATCAAGGTGATACGGTAAGCGCTCAAAAATGTCCACGAGTTGTTATTGTTCTTTGTCTGGGTGTTGTTATTAAATTTTGAAATCGTTGCAGCCGACATATTGACAAAGGTTGTTGATGATCTCTGAAAATACATCCTCTGTGACTGATCCATAGCGTTTTACCACAGTTGATGTGCTTAAGGTGAAAATTTTATCATACCGGATCCAACTTTTTTTGGGCAGAAATCCATCTTTCATGCCAAGGGATTCAATGCTTACCGCATTCTCCTCTGTCAAAACAGAGGTAACGGGCAAACCCATAAAATCCCCTCGATAATCTGCCTGAGTCAGGACAAGGACAGGACGTTTTTTTCGGCTTGCCAAATCGGAAAATGGAAATGGCAGGCCGACAATATCTCCGGGGTTACAAGTCATTCCAGACGTCATCTTCGCTGCTGCTCCAGATTTGATTCATTACAGGTTCCTGCGCCCTTTTCAATTCATCCGTCCATGTGTCTTCCAAACCATATTTCATCTCAATGTAGCCAATGAAATCCAAAATTTCTTTTGCAAGCGGTTCAGGTAACTTCAACGCTTTTTCATATATTTTTTGCGCAGTTGCCGCCATAATTAAAATCCTTATGCTTTGCGTTTTTGACTCTGAGCTTCTTAATACAATAATAAGCCTTCCGGATGTGGTTTGCAATCAAAAAGCCGAGGAAAGAGCCAAACCGGCGGTCAGGGCTATTATTATGGGGTCGGATCTGCATAACTATTTTGAATTGCAGGGAATATGCTTCAAAAATGGCTGTTTTTTGTCCTTAAACCGATCATTTTGACTGTAAAACAAAGGACCGGGTAATGGAAATGCTTCGCCTTTGGAGCGGTTTGATCCGGCAGAGATTGATCTCTTTGACTGCCTGGTGACTGACTGTCAGGAGGCCTGTGGGATCAGGGTGATGCGCACATACCGCTCCATAGATTTTTCCTTTGAAACAGGCCGGTCCTCGGGGAACCGGTATTTTCCGGTGGTGGCTGCCTTGAAAAGGGAAGGATCCACACCGCAGTCTGTCAGTGCATGGATGACATTGGCTGCCCGGGCTGCACCCAGTTCAAAATTGGAAGGGTATCGGGCGGTTTTTATGGGATCAGGGTCAGCAAATCCATCCACCACGATATACATGGGCCGGTCATTGACAAAAGCGGATATTTTTTTGAAAAAACCCTGGTATTCTTTTGACACAACCGCACTGCCCGAAGAAAACAGGATCGGCAGGGTGGTCACAAGGGCGTGGGGATACTGACGGGAAGGCAGAATGTCAAACCAGTCAGCCAGGTTGTATGCCTGTATCCGGTCCATCAGGCCCCGGGATGCCTGGATTTCCCCTGGTGTCTGGGTTTCCTGGTCTGCTGCATCCGGTGACGGGGCAGCGTCCCGGGACACACTGTCCGGGTCCTTTTCACCGGGGTCCGGCAGATCAGCCGTCATATCCGCCAGAATGTCCCGGTACTGGTCCCGGATTTTTTCAAGGACTGCCAGGCGGTTCTGCTTATAGGTCACAGACCGGTACAGGGTGGGGGGAACCGGCCTGCCCATGAGGGATATTGTGCTGATCTTGTTTTCCAGCCATTGCAGGTCCTGGTCCAGGCGGGCAATTTCCTGTTCCGCCAGATCCATTTTGTGCCCGAACGATGCCATCTGTTCATATAGATCCGGGACAGGAGAGGTGCCGGAAAAAGCAGGGACACCCGGCATAAGGGTCAGAATCATAACCGCTGCAGCAGCGGCAAACAACCATTGTTTCATGTTTTCCTCCTGGGCTTTTGATGGGAATTCAGGATCGATTGACGCAAATTCAGGACTGGGTATAATATCCCAGGTTCCGGCCAAGGCCCTCCGGCCACCAGATCATGCCGCGGCGGGTAAAATTGATGCGCAGCTGCATGACAGCCCGGGCGATACCCAGATCTCCATGGGTGATTTCTTTGACTTCTACCCCCCGCAAAACCGCCCGGGTGCTGGTTTTGAGCATATCCTTGTCAATGGTGCCGTACCCGCCCCGGGCATATGCCTCCACAAACACCCCTTCGAGTTTTTCCACAAACTGGCGGTAGCCGTCCGCCACGGCTGCCCGTTCCGCCATGAGCCGTGCCTGGCCACGGGTGAGGGCAGCTTCCGGTTCCACCCCTTTGCCGGTCACTGTAAAGGTGACAATACGGTTCTGGTCATTCTGGTCTGAACCGGATTTTACAACAGGGCCCGGGGATGCCTGGTAGATATTGCAGCCGGCCAGCAGAAACAGTAATGCCCCAAAAACGACAAATTTCATGCAGTTTTTCATGTGATTCACCTTTGAATTTAAAATTTCAGGTTACTGGCAACCAAAAAAAGATATCCATAAAAACTCGACATCTTTTGCCATAAACTTGAATTTTAAATCAAGGAAAATCGCTGCCATGCCTTGGCAGGGAAAGCAAATCATGGAAGCTGTTTGATTTTAGCTGTTAGCTGTTAGCTGTTAGCTTTTAGCTTTTAGCTTTTAGCTGACGGCTGACGGCTTTCATATTAAAAGTCTGGAAAGGGATGGGTAATGTATCAGATACCGGGGTTGAAAAAGACGGCAATGGTGGCGTGGCGCTGGAGATTTTTCCATTCCGTCTGTTTTTTAGCATCGAACCGATACTGGCCGGTGCTGCCGATTTTGCACACCCGGGGTTTGATACCGTAACCTGCCAGGGCCCGGACCACGGCAGCGGCACGGGCCGCACCCAGTTCAAAATTGGAGGGATATGCAGCAGTATCGATGGGGTCGGTGTCAGCATAACCGTCTACAACAATGCGCACGTCATGGTCCTTTACCAGGCCGGCCAGGTTTTTGAGAAACGGCTCATATCCCTTGGGAATCTCGGCACTGGCGCTGGAAAACAGGATGGGCAGGCGGGTTTCCAGACGTACGGGGATGGTGTGGGGGACCACCTCCAGCCAGGCATCCAGGCCGGCTGCCGCCATCTGGTTCTCAAGTTGCTGCCGGAAACTGCTGCCGGGGGTGGTATCCATCGGCTGGGCGGAATCGGTGTTTGGAAAGAGATCGGTCATGCGGATGGCATCGTTCCGGGCGGTGTTATCTGCCAATCCCCGGGATTCCGGTGTATCCGGAATCAGATCCTGGTACCGTTTTTTCAATTTTTCCAGAGAGGCAATCTTGGATTGCTTAAAAGCAATGGAGTCGTGCATGCGCTGGGGCACAAACCGGTCAAAATCCTCCATCCGCCTGACCTTGAGCATCAGCCAGTCCAGGTCATTCTGAATCTGCTGGATCTGTTCGGCAATAAATGCCACCTGCTCCTGGTAGTGGCGGAGATCCTGGGAGAGATGGCCCTGGTTCCGTGAGAGAGGGTCCTGGTCCCGGGAATGGGCCTGGTTTTTTTGTGCTGCCGGTGCCGGGGCATCTGCCATGCAAAGGCCCGAGAACCAGAAAAGCAGAAATCCCGCTGTCAGGACAGCCGCAGCCCATGGCTTGCATGGTCCGGGAAAACAGGCATTTATCTTGTCACATCTGCTGGTTTTCATGGTATTTTCCTGGTTGTCAGTTTCCGCTGGATTGTGCCCGGCTGCTGCCCCTGCCAAAGGTCTGGTCTTCCACAGGTGTTGCCTTTGCCCCCAGGCCGCTGGGCCACCAGACCATGTCTTTTTTGGCAAAATAGATGCTCAGCTGCAGGTGTGCCTCGGTGATGTTGTGCGCGGCCTTGCGGATTTCCACCACCTCCACCCCCCGGAGCCAGCTCTGGGCCCTGGTGGTGATCATATCCTGGTTCACGGTGCCGTACCCTGCCTTCATAAAGGCATCCACATACACGCCGCTGATTTTTTCAATGAGCTGGCGGTAGCCGTCCGCCACTGCGGCCCGCTCCGCCATGAGGGCGGCTTCCCCCCTGGTCAGCGCATTTTCCGGCTCCAGTCCCTTGCCCACCACTTCAAAGGTCACCACCTTCCCGGACCCTCCCCCGGCGTTGTTCTGTCCCAGCACCTGTCCCGGGGCTGTGGTGTCGCTATTTTTGCCAAGGGTGCTGCATCCTGTGGAAAAAACCGATAAAAGACACACAAGGCAAATGCCGGCCATTGGATATTTCATTTTTATTTCCTCTTTTGAAAAATGTTTGTTACCATGTAAACTTCATGCACCCGGACCAGTTACCGGTGAATTACATACTGCTGCATGAAAATGTTTCCTGCTGCAGAAAACCCACTGGATTTAGCTATTACAGAGTTGAACATTACAAAAAACATGCCATTTTTGAAAAACCTGTTTATTTTTCTGGTTTTCACCTGTCCTGCCGCCGGTTTTTTCCAGGGGCACGCCGCCGCGTCTGCCGCGCAGGAAGGCCTTGAAACCTACTATGTCCGGTATGACATCAAATATGCGGACAACAGGATCACAGATGAAAATCTGCTGATGGTGCCTGCGGAAAATGAGTTCAGGATGGAAAATTTTTCTCGGGCAACTATTGCCGGTGTCATATCCATGACATCCGGAGAGTCAAAAAACCACCTTTTTTCCCGGGCCAGGGACCAGGCACTCAAGCAGCTGCTCAAAACCCGGGGGCTCACCTCTGTGACATCTGAAAACCGGGTCACCATTGTGAGCCATGAAGGGGTGGTGCGCACCCCTGTTCAGATTGTCCCGGGAAAGGGCGCGGCACAGGAACAGGAAGCGATGCAGGAACAGCGGGGATTGCCGGAACAGCAGGCAGTACCGGAACAGGAAACGGTGCCGGAAGAAAAAACTGGCCTGGTCAAACGGGAAGGTGTGCCGATGTTCTTCTATACCGCTGAAACCTTTTTTGCCCCGCTGGCCTTTCCTGACCAGTGGGAAAAACTGAAAGCCAGGGCATATATCAAAGAAAAAATCGATGCGTTCTTCCAGTTGTTACAATAAGGAGCCCTATGACACTGATGTCCCCCGCAGCACGCAATGCCGGTTTTTCCGGAAATACGCAATTATCCCGGAATATCGGCTCATCCTGGAACACCAGCTTATCCTGGAAAACGCGTTTGTCCTGGAATACCCGTTTGTTCCGGAATACCAGTTTGCCCGGAAATATCTTTTTGTCCGGTGCGGCATTTTTCCGGAAAACCGGTGTGATCTGCCGGGTTGTGTCCGGTCTGCTGCTGCTGTGGGCGGCTGCCCTGCCTGTCCAGGCTTCTGAAACCGGCCCTGTGGTCTCTGATGCTCTGATCTCCGGATCTGTGGCCTCCATGGATGCGCTCCGGCAAATCGCGCCCGGAGACCGGGCAGCCCTGACCCGGGCAGCACAGGACAAAAAGGCGGGCATCCTGGTGACCGATGACACAGGCAGGGCTTTGTTTTCCCAAAACCCTGACACCCCCATGGTGCCGGCATCCATTCTCAAGATTTTAACCAGCCTGGCCGCCCTGACCCACCTGGGGCCGAATTTTCATTTTACCACCCTGGCAGCCCTTGATCCTGATACCCATACCCTGTATGTCCGGGGCCAGGGTGATCCCTTGTTTGTATCGGAGGCCATTTTATCCTTCTGCCGCCGGGTTAAGGAAAAAACCGGGGTAAAAGAGATCAGAAAAATTGTCGTGGACCAGTCTTTTTTTGCCCAGAACATCCAGATTCCGGGAACAGGGCGGTCCCTGAACCCCTATGATGCCACCATCGGGGCGTTGTGTGCCAATTTCAACACCATCCATTTCACCTGGGACGCTGCAGCACAGACCCATGTGAGTGCCGAACCCCAGACCCCGCTGCTGGATATTTTCAAAAAACAGATCAGAAAGACCGGGTTGCAGCAGGGCCGGATCCTGGTGGAAAAGCAGGTGCGCCCGCTGTATCCCGGGCTGCTCATGGCCCATTTTTTCAAGACCCTGGGCGTGGCTGTGACCGGGCCTGTGGAACCGGGGCCGTTTCCGGCACACGCCTGGACAGACGGCACAACAGAGATGCCCGACACACCGGATACCCCGGATACTCTGGATACCCCGGATACCCCGGATACTCTGGATACTCTGGATACTCTGGATACTCTGGACCCCTTGAACAGCCGGGAAATCAGCATCCTTGCCCTGCCCTCCCCTTACCGCCTGGAACAGGTGGTGGAAAAACTGCTCACACACTCCAACAATTTCATTGCCAACCAGGTGATGCTGGCCATGGGTGCCCGAACGTTCGGGGAACCGGCTATCCTGGATAAGGGTGTGCGGGTACTCACCGATTTTGCAAGAAAAGAGCTGGGGTGGCAGCAGATGCAGCTGGTGGAAGGCTCCGGTCTGTCCCGGAAAAACCGGGTAACCGC
>JAABTU010000017.1 GCA_011389715.1 Desulfotignum sp. | reverse complement strand
CAGAAACAGCATATCTTCAAACCCGGTGAGCTTTTGTTTGGCTGAAATCAAAATACGGCTCAGAAAGGAGGTGTCAGTGGTTTGGCCCTGCACCAGGGTTATCAGCCGGGCATAAGATTTTTGGTCGGTGCAGGTGGCTTCTGCTGCTTCAAAAAGTGCCCCTGCTTTTTCCCTGTCTCCCAGCAGCCGGAGAAATGCCCCTCCCACAAAGGTATAATCATATATGGTTTTGCAGCCGGCTTCAGCCTTTTGCAGCAGATCCGCGGCCCAGGCTGTGTCGTTGAGTTTTTTGACAGCAATGGCAGCCAGTTTCACAAGATCGCTGTTTTCCGTGCTTTTTGCTTCAATATCCTTATAAATACTGCGGATCCATTTTTCATCCTTGAGGGTGGCTTCAATGGCATCGGTAAGTTCCGTGTAGTGGCTCAAACTCATACATCTTTCCAGAAGCATGGTATAGATCTCTTTTACCCACGCATCATCTCCCAGATCATCATGGATACACAACGCCAGCTTGATAAAATCATTGAAGTTGCGGGTCAGATCCTGGGCCTGTCTGTAAATTTTGGCCCCATAAAAGGTATCGCCTGTTTTTTCAACAATTTCATGGGCCAGGGCCCGCTTGGTGGCACAGGTGCTGGTTTCCTGTTCTCTGTTGATGAAATCCGCATACAATTCTTTGAATTCTTCGCGTTTTTCCAGCTGAAAGGTTATGGCATCGGTCCATTCCTTGTCATCAGTGACAACTTCCTGGATGGCCTTGGCGGTCTTGATAAAATCCGCATTGCTTTTCACCGCTCCCTGGGCCTGCTTGAGCACCGCAATGGCTGCTTTTGGATCTTTGAGGTCCTTTGCCATGGCAAGGGCCAGGTCCACCAGCTGGCCGCATGCAGGATTGGTGGCAGCAGCTGTCTGGAATATTTCCGAGGCGAATTTGGCATCCCCGGTAATCTCAAATGCTGCTTTTCCCAGTTTCAGGTAATCAGAAAATTCGGTGTATACGGATTCCGCTTTTTTGTAGATCGATTTTACAAACGCTTTGTCATCCAGCTTTTCATTGACGGTTTCAGCAAATTTGAGCAGTTCATTGCCGGAAGTAAGAGAGGCCAGGGCTTTTTCATAGATCTGCCGGGCCAGATCCTTGTCTTCAAGGTCTTTGACCGCACCGGCGGCAAGAAGGTCAAAATCATCTGCTGTGGATGCTTTTTCCATGGCCTTGGTATACACCGCCCTGGCACGGTCCTTGTCTTCAAACATGTCCAGAACCGACTTGGCAAATTCCACAAAATCCTGGGTTTTGCTGCATTTTGCAAAGGCTTTTTCAACTGTTTTCTCTGCCAGGTCTGCATCATTGAGCACCTTGGAAATACTTTTGCTCAGTTCCAGAAAATCAGCGGTTTTGACACATTTGGTGCCGGCAGCATTGTAAATTTCCGTGGCTGCTTCCTTCTGGTTGATCTCCAGGGCGGCTGCGGCCAGGCCCAGAAAATCTTCCACTGTGGTGCACAGGTTTTTGCCTGCATCCAGATGGGCGGCGGCTGCTTCTTCATCCCCCAGGATGTCCAGGCAGGCTTTGGCATAGGTGACAGCATCTTCCCAGGTTTCCGCCCATTCCGCCCCCTCTTCCAGCAGTTCGGCAGCCCATTTTTTGTCAGACAGGCCGTCCACAATCTCTTTGGCCACGGCAATGTACTCTTCGGGCGCATCACACTCCTCTGCTTTTTCTTCCAGTTCTTCTTTGAGTCCCATGGGTTTTCTCCTTTTATTTGGTGATTTGGTCAACATTTGTGAACAGTTGTTCAGGCATGCAATGCCAATTTTGTTGCTGGTTGATGTCCATGCCATACCACAGAAGATACGAATGTGCAATTCTTAACCGTCTTTATCCCAGGGTTGACGTAAGTAACCATTCTGAGATTTCTGTTGTTGCCAGCGCTGTGTAAAATGGTACTTGCGGGTTTCAGGCCCGTGCCTGCCTGTATCGGCTGATCAAGTGACCCGTGCCGGAGGGTCCCTGTGGGTCTCACCCGTCTGTCCTGTTTGACAGGGTGTAGGGCATGCTGCGCTAAACGGCAAAAACTGCGGGCAGGCATGTCCTCAAACAGTTTGCCGTTCTTAGCGCCTTGCTGACGGACTGTCGGGGTCACACCATGGATTTCAGACCGGCACTAAGGCGCCTTCAGGAACGGTATTCATAAAAATGTTCTCATGCCGCCTTACATGCAATTGTCCTGGGGTATTCAGGATATTTGTGTTTGACGATTGCCGGGGTTGTGGTATGGTGGAGGTACTATTTTCTTTTCTAACAGCAATAAATGCGACTGCTGGCATGTTTTTTGATTATATCTTAACTGTATGTTACTTTATAAGGTGTGCCAGGAGACTGAAACACCTGTTCACCCATAACCATGTAAGGAGGCTGTTATGACCAGCTGGATTTGTGATCAATGCGGATACAACCTGGAGGCAGAAACACCGCCGGAAAAATGCCCGAGCTGTAAAAAAGACTGCTCTTTTGTGGACAATTCCTGCTATACCCCTGATTGTGCAGGAACACCCAGTGACCCGAGAATTTCGGGCAAAAATTAAAGGAGGGCGTGATGGGCAAAAAATATAGAATCAGCACCTCTTGTCCCCGGTGCGGGTGCGCCGGCACCTCCCATCTGACGGAAGAGGAGATCAAAAAAAAATATGGCGATGTACCCAATATCGAGCTGGAATGCCATGAATGCATGATGAAACTGGAACCAGATGTCCAGGAGGATGATGGTTCAGACAACACCTGATCCGCCTGTGTCGGCTGTCCAGTACCATGATCAGACCTGCCATGTCCGGCACCGGATTACGCCCCATTCACTGGATTTTTCAAGGTATCCTGCGCCGTTTAAAACCTATGCCTGTCAGGGCCGTATTCCTCTGGATAAAGCTGCCGGCACCCAAAAGGCTTCTGGCGGGGATAAGGCCCTGATAGACCTGGATGCCACGGTGGACCAGGTACTGGTCCGGCAGGTGCCGGATAAAGAGCAGAATGAACCGATTGATCTGAAAACGGTTTCCCGGATACTGGCACTGTCCTATGGGGTGACCCTGTCAGACAGGGCAAGGGGAATCCCGTTCCGGAGCGTGCCCTCCGCAGGGGGGCTGTATCCCTGTCAACTGTATTTGTCGGTACAGACGATGCCTGGTGTTGAGACAGGGTTGTATTATTGTGACATGGTACAGGGGTTTTTATGCAAAATCAATTCACGGCCCCTGGACATGAAAAAAACAGTACCTGGCCAGGAGCGTGCAGGCGCATACCTTTTTATCACAGGCATTTTTTATCATTCTGCATGGAAATACAGGGAACGGGCTTTCCGGTATCTGCTTTTGGATGCCGGCCATCTGGCTGAATCGGTGATGCTGGCAGCAAGGGCGGCAGGGGTTGGTGCCCGGGTGGGGTATGATTTTGATGACCAGCATCTGATCCAGGGCCTGGATCTGGATGTGGCCTGCGAAGTGCCTCTGGCCTGCCTTTTTCTGGGTACGGGTACTGCCGAAGAAGATGCTCCTGATACACAATTGTATCATCCTGCCAGCCCGGGGCCTGAACCATTTGCCCCTGTCCGGTATGAGATATTGGAAAAAGCGTTCAAGGAAGGGTCCTTGATTGTGCAATCCCGGGTGCCGGATTCATGCCCCGGGGTTTTTCAGCACACCCCTTCAGGGTTTACGCCCATACCGCCATCCGGTTTAAGTACGGAAGTCTGTTTTGTACATGCGCTCACACACCGGCGGTCCCGCCGCAATTTTACTGCCCGTGAACTGCCTCGTTCTGTGTGGGCGGCTTTTTTCAGGCAGGTCTTTTCAGGGATTTTTTCTGACCATATCCCTGAAGAGACAGGTGCATCGGCAAAACCGTTTCTTGTACCGGCAATGATCTGTCAGAACCTGGAAGGCCTGGCAGACGGATTGTACACCTTTTCTCCGGATAGATCGCAGCTGGCATGCATGCACACAGGCAGCCAGGCAAACGCGCTGGCCCGGGTCTGCCTGGATCAGGCATGGATCGGCCGGGCTGCTGTGAATTTTTTGTTTCTGGCAGATCTTGGTGCCGTGGAATCGGCATTGGGATCCAGGGGATACCGGTATGTGATGATGCATGCCGGCAGGGCAGGCCAGCGTATTTATCTTGCCGCAGAAGGGTTCGGCTTAGGATGCTGTGGTGTCGGTGCCATGTATGATACAGAAGCAGCGGAACTTCTGGCGTTGAAAACCGGCAGTGTCCTGCTCTATGCTGTGGCAGCAGGTCCTGTGAAAAAGAAAGGAAATATGCCATGAAATGGATGCAGTTTTTTACCCCGGTAAAATCCAAAGATTACAGGGAAACCCAGGAAATGATATCAGATCAATCTCCGGAGGATATCACCATTCTGGATGTGCGCCAGCCCTCAGAGTACGAACAGAGCCACATCCCCGGGGCGGTGCTGATACCTTTGCCGCAGCTTTCAGACCGGGTGTCTGAACTGGATCCGGGCAAGCCCACCCTGATTTACTGAGCGGTGGGCGGGCGCAGCCGGGTGGCTGCACAGATGCTGTCAGGCAGGGGCTTCAATCAGGTGTATAATGTATCCGGCGGTATCAAGGCCTGGCAGGGCAAGACCGCTGTGGGTCCCCAGACACTCGGCATGGACCTGTTTTACGGCACAGAATCCCCACAGGAGTTTCTCAAGGTGGCCTATTCCCTGGAACAGGGACTGCACCGGTTCTACCTGGAAATGGCTGACAAGGCCCGGACCCCTGCTGTGCTGGCATTGTTTGAGAAACTGGCTGCCATTGAGGTCAAGCACCAGGATGCGGTTTTTGATGCCTATGTCCGGGTGGCTGATGCTGCTGTATCACGGGAACAATTTGATGCCATGGTGGAAACGTCAGCCGGGGAGGGGGGATTGACCACAGACCAGTACCTGGAACTTTTTGATCCGGACCTGTCTGTGGAAACCGAGGTGATATCCCTGGCCATGTCCATTGAAGCCCAGGCCCTGGACCTGTACCAGCGGGTGGGGGCACGCATGAAAAACGCCGATTCTGCAGCCATTGTCCATGGTATAGCAGAGGAGGAAAAACAGCATCTGGAACGGTTGGGAAAATTGATGGATACCCTGTAACATGTGACCAACACCCGGGAAAAAAATACTGGAGCCCATTTAATGAAAAAGCACCTGGTACTGGTGGGGGGCGGCCATGCACACATGGTCACATTGGAAAATATCAAAGCGTTCGTAAAAAAAGGATACACTGTTACGGTCATCGGCCCGTCCATATACCATTATTATTCGGGAATGGGGCCGGGTATGCTGGGAAAAACCTATCTGCCCGAGCAGATCCGGTTTGCCACCCGGGATGTGGTAAAAAGCCAGGGCGGCCGGTTCATCCAGGACCGGGTTACCCATATCGACCCTGAAACCAGAAGCGTTTTTACACTGTCCGGCAGCACGGTTTCCTATGATGTGCTTTCCTGCAATGCCGGTTCCCATGTGCCTATGACCGGTGTCGGCACAACAGATGGACAAGAACCGGACAATGTCTATCCTGTCAAACCCATTGAAAAATTGATGGAGGCATCAGAAAAACTGCAGGCGTTGTTTGCTGAAAAGCAGATCCGGGCGAGTGTTGTGGGCGGCGGCCCGTCCTCTGCTGAGGTGGCAGGCAATGTATGGCAGCTGGCCCGGGACACAGGGGGCCATATGCCGACCATCTGCATTTTTTGTGCAACTCGTTTCATGGGACGGTTTTCTGATAAAATCCGGGACCGGGTAAAAGCTGTTCTCGAAAAAAGAAAAATCCGGATTCTGGAAAACGCATGGGTTCATGAGGTGACCCGGTCTCATGTCATCCTTGGTTCCAAAAAACAGTATGACACAGATTTTACCTTCATGGCAGCAGGGGTGACGCCATCAGATATTTTTGAAAAATCCCGGCTGCCTGTGGGGCCGGACAAGGGTCTGCTGGTGAACCAGTACCTGCAGAGCGTGGCAGATCCGCAGATTTTCGGAGGCGGTGACTGTATCCACTTTCAGCCGCACCCTCTGGACAAGGTGGGGGTCTATGCAGTGCGGCAGAACCCGGTTCTGCTTCATAACCTCATGGCTGCCCTGGAAGGCGGAGACCTGATGCCGTTTGAACCGGGCCCGGATTATCTGCTGGTGTTCAATCTTGGCGGCGGCCAGGGGGTTCTCAAGAAAAAAAAGATCGTATTCAGCGGCAGGCTTGCCTTTACAATTAAGGATTATATTGATACAAAATTTATGAAAAAATTTCAGGCCATTGAAAAAGCAGGATAAATTGATGCTGTACACACCGGCCTTGAAAAAAACCATGTCCTGGAAATGAAGCCGGCATGGATCCATCGCAATATACATTAATTTTTAGGAGGAACACATGAAAGTGACCATTACCGATCAGTGCATGGGTGACAGAAACTGCAACGACCTTTGTCCTGAAGTATTCAAGTATGATGAGGACCAGCTTGTATCCACCATCCAGGTTGATCCCATTCCGGAACACCTCAAGGACAAAGTGCGCCAGGCAGCGGCCGAGTGTGGTGCCGATGCCATTATCATTGAAGAATAAATACCAGAAAAAAAACCAAAAAGGTGTGGACATGGGAAAATTCCGGGAAAGTAGAACCGCCGTGAACCTGCATACTTCCTTTGCAGCAGAAGCCCAGGCCAGGACCCGGTACAATTTTTTTGCCAACAGGGCCAGGGAGGAAGGGTATATACAGATCGGCAAACTGTTTGATGAAACCGCTGACCAGGAATTTGAACATGCGCTGCGGTTTTTCAAATTTTTCAATGGGGGAGAGTTGACCATCAACTGGCAGTTTCCCACCGGGGTGATTGAAAATACCCATGCCAATCTGATGTCTTCCGCAGATCTGGAGGCCTATGTGGGCAATGACATGTATGCCGGGTTTGCTGAAACCGCCAGGCAGGAAGGGTTTGTCCGGGCGGCAGATACCTTTGATGCTATTATTGTGGCGGAAAATCACCATGAAAAACTGTTCCGGCACCTGGCGGAAAATATCTCTTCCCAGCGGGTTTTTCAGGATGAGATGCAGATCCAGTGGCGCTGTCTGGGATGTGGGTATATCCATACCGGGAAAACCACACCTGACAAATGCCCGGCCTGTGTCCGCCCGGCAGGCTGGTTTGAACGGCTGTGTGAAAATTATTGAATAATTCCCACCACAACAGATACAAAAGTGTGTCTGTTGTGGTGAACCGTTTTTGTATCATACCCTCTTTTCTGTTCCTTTTTCTTTTTGTTTCATTTTTTATAACACTCTGTAATATCATATTATTTTTTTTATATTCGGTTCCGGCATGCAATTTGCTCTTATTATTATATGAAAAATGATTAACCAGGAAATGGAGGATATATGAGACTTGGTGATATAAAAAACGATTATAATTTGGTGAATGCAGTGGACTGGGAAATGACACCTGAAGAAGCCATTGCCCTGCACCTGGAATGGGGGCCTCTGCGGTCCCAGTCATATTACAACTCCAGAGACAATGACAATGAAACAGTTTATTTTGTGATAAATACATGGAATAATCCACCTGTACTAACCCTGGTGCGCAGAAAAGGATTCGATTCTGAAGAGCTGGGAAGTTTTCATCTCCCCAAACAGCTTGAGACGGAATTTATGCAGGGCATCGGCAAGTACAAAGGTGTATATGCCGTGGAAGGAAATGTTAGGGACTGGCTGAAAAAGGAACTTGAAGTTTAACCCATAACCGCCTCCTTAAAGTTCCCTGGCCAGATACCGGGCGCAGCGTGCAGGATACAGCACACTGCGCCCGGTTTTTTTGGTCATTTTTCGGTTTTACTGTTAGCGATAAAATCTTTTACCATCATTTCACCCAGCTCTCTTGAGCGGTTGGTGGCAGATTCCACTGCATTGATCATGGTGGTGCGCAAGCCGCCCTGTTCCAGGGTGTGAATGCCGGCAATGGCGGTGCCGCCGGGTGAGGCAACCCGGTCCTTGAGCTGGCCCGGGTGTTCTTTGGATTCCATGAGCAGCCGGGCAGATCCCAGAACCGTCTGGGTGGATAGAAACAGGGCATCTTTTCTGGACAGCCCCATTTTTACCCCGGCATCTGCCATGGCATCCACAATGGTAAAGATATAGGCAGGACCGCTGCCGCTCAATCCGGTGAAAGCATCCATGAGCACATTTTCATGGATAAACACCGTTTTCCCCACGGAGTTGAAGATGGCCCGGGCCTCGGCCACATCATTTTCCCGTACATATTCGCCTGCAGCAATGGCGGTGGCGCTTTCCTTGACAAAGGCGCAGATATTGGGCATGGCCCGGATCAGGCGCAGTTTTTTCTGCAGCCCTATGGCAATGGCAGCCAGAGGAACCCCTGCGGCGATGGAGATGACAAGTTTTTCATCATCAAGCGCGGGTGCGGTTTCCTTGAGCACCATCCCCAGAATCTGGGGTTTGGTGGCATAGACGATGATATCTGACTGCCGGACCACTTCCAGATTATCGCAGGTAGTATGCACCTTGTATTTTTCTTTTATGGCTGCCAGCAGTTCCGGGTCGATGTCCGAGCAGATG
>JAABTU010000016.1 GCA_011389715.1 Desulfotignum sp. | reverse complement strand
GGCTTTTTGCTGAACCCGGACGGCCTGCCCTGGCAGCAGCTGTTTGACATGTGGAAAAAACATGGTGAAGTGACCCAACGCTATTTTCATGATATCGTACTCCATGGAAAAGAAACAGCCGGAGACAACACCATCTATTCCAACTGTGCCGACAACCTGCTCATGGAACCCGCTTTCTGCCTGATACCGGCATCCCCAATTTCCAACTACCTGGATGTGAACCCGGTAACCCGGCCTTCCATGACCGTGGACCGCATGGGCCAATGGCAGATGATTGTGGAAGGGGCCAACACCTATTCCCCCAATCCGGCAAAAAAAGCGGACCGGCGGCGCATGGAACGGCATGTGTACCGGGACAAAGGGGTGCTTGTCGCCACCGATTACCTGGTCAATTCCGGCGGTGTTATCTATGCGGCCCACGAGCGCATGATCCCTACCCCGGACGAACTGCTGGTGCCTGAAAACATCCTGGGCAATGCAGATGCCATCGAAAACTGGCTGCACCGCAATCAGGACGCGTTTGCGGAACTTGCGGAAATCCGGCGCACGGCAGCTGTGAAAAAACTGGAAACCGTGATCCGCCGCAATATGGAAGAACTCATTGACGGCCTGTGCAGTGATGCCGACAGCCTGCCCTGTGAAATAGCCGAAAAAATCAGCATCCGGCGCATCGCATCCATGGAAAAAACCAAAACCGCCGGGGATGTCATGGAAGATGCCCCCACCATCGGCCTGGACAAACAGATCACTGATGCGGCAAAACTACTGGTAAAGGCCCCGGTATCCATTGTCAACGTGGTTTCGGAAAAAGGCAAGCTCATCGGCATTGTCACCAACTGGGACATCACCAGTGCCATGGCATCCCACCTGCCCATGGATGCGCCCCTGACAAAGGTGATGACCACTGATGTGATATTCACAGGGCCGGACACCCCCATCCTTGACTGTGTCCGGATTCTGGAAAACCATGAGATATCAGCCATGCCCATTGTGGAAAACAACCAGGTAAAAGGCGTGATCTCCGGAGATATCCTGGCAAAAAGAACCCTGTTCCGCCTGCTCCAGACCATGGATTAAAAAAGATTCTGCTGCATGCGCCTTTTGCTGATTATCCTTGCCCAGTTCCTGTCCGGTTCCATCTGGTTTGCCGCCAATGCCGCATTCATGGACCAGACATTTTTATTGTCTGCCGTCCAGGCCGGATTCATTGCCGGCACCCTGTGTTTTGCATTCCTGAACCTGTCTGACCGGTTCTCTCCGGCCCGGCTCTTTTTTGCCTGTTCCATTGCAGGGGCTGTGTGCAATCTGGCCGGTGTTTTTGTCCCTTCCTCCACAGGCGTGCTTCTGGTATCACGGTTTTTATGCGGCATGGCCCTGGCCGGCATCTATCCTGTGGGCATGAAAATTGCCGCTTCCTGGTACCCGAAAACCCTGGGCCGGGCCTTAGGATTTCTGGTGGGTGCCCTGGTGCTGGCATCCGGTTTCCCCTATCTGATCAAGGCCATTGCCTGGCAGGGAGACCCGGGCCTGATCCTCTGGGTCACCAGCAGCCTGTGCCTGGCCGGGGGGCTGATCCAGGTCATTTTTGTAGGGGACGGGCCGTTTCTGCCCAAAGGGTCCCCGTTCAATCCCGGGGTGGTGCGGCAACTGTTTTCCCATCCCCGGTTCCGGGCATCCGCTCTGGGGTATTTCGGACATATGTGGGAGCTGTATGCGGTGTGGGCGGCCGTGCCCCTGCTGTTTCCCGTGATGGTTCCGGCCCGGGCCGATGCATGGTCGTTCGGTTTTTTTGCCGCAGGGTTTTTCGGATGCGCAGCCGGGGGCATGCTCTCCCTGAAATGGGGCAGCCGGGCCGTTGCCGCTACGGCCCTTATGGTATCCGCCCTCTGCTGCCTGGTCTCCCCGGCCATCCTGTATCTGCCCCTGCCCCTGGGCCTGACCCTGATTATTGTGTGGGGCCTGGCAGTGGTAACTGATTCCCCCCAGTTCTCCTCTCTCAACGCACGGTTTGCCCCACAAGGGTATGTGGGATCAGCCCTGACCCTTGTCAACTGCATCGGATTTTCCATCACCATTTTTTCCATTGAACTGGTGACCTTCTGGATCCGGCACCTGGGCATTGAAACCGCATTCCTTCTTCTGGCCCCGGGCCCCATTCTGGGATGGATCTGGCTGAACAAGAAAATCCCTGGTTGAGTTTTGACAAAAAATTGCGTATGGTTGACACCATAACTGCTGCCGGCACAATGCCCTGAGTTTTTCATTTTCTTTCAAGGAGGTTTTCATGCCATCTGATGTCTTTTTCATGGACCTGTCCGCCACATCCCGGGAAAACCTGCCGGATAAACTGGGCCGGCTCATCAACAAAGCCGGTATCAAAAAGATTCTCGGTCAAAAAGATCATACTGCGGTAAAGATCCACTTTGGTGAACAGGGCAATACCGCCTTTATCCGGCCGGTATTTATCCGGAAAATCATCGAGACCATCAAGAAAACCGGGGCACAGCCCTTTCTCACCGATGCCAACACCCTGTATGTGGGGACCCGGTCCAATGCGGTCTCCCATATCAAGACCGCCATCGAGAACGGATTTGCCTATTCTTCCATGGACAATACCCCCATCATCATTGCGGACGGGCTTTTAGGCAAGAGTGAAACCCCGGTCACCGTGGACAAAAAAAACTGCGGTCAGGTGTATATCGGATCGGAAATCGTCCATGCCAATGCACTGGTTTCGGTGGCCCATTTCAAGGGGCATGAACTGAGCGGGTTCGGCGGCACCATCAAAAATGTGGGCATGGGCTCCGCATCCCGCAGAGGCAAACTGGACCAGCACTCCAATGTATCGCCCAAAATCAAGCGCAAAACCTGTATCGGATGCGGAGAATGTGCGGCCCACTGCCCGGGAGAGGCCATTTTCCTGGAAGACAAAAAAGCCTATATCATCAAAGAAAAATGTATCGGCTGCGCCGAATGCATTGTCCGGTGCCCCACCGGCTCCATCTCCATCAACTGGAACCAGACCATCCCGGTTTTCATGGAAAAAATGGTGGAATATACTTGCGGGGTCCTGAAAAACAAGCAAAACAAAGCCTTGTTCATCAATTTCATCACCGACATCGCCCCCAAGTGCGACTGCCTGTCCTATACCGAATCCCCTATTGTCAACAATATCGGGGTGGTGGCATCCCTGGATCCGGTGGCTGTTGACCAGGCCAGCGTGGACCTGGTGAACCAGCAGGCCGGGCTGCCCCATACTGTGCTGAAAACCGGCCTGGCCCCGGGGGAGGACAAGTTCAAAGGATTGTACCCGGATGTGGACTGGTCCCATCAGCTGGCCTATGCCGAAGAGATCGGCCTGGGAACCAGGGATTACAAACTGGTGAAACTCAAGACCCTGGCTTATAAGAAATCATGAGGTACTGACCCGGCCGGAACGGTTGGATTGAAAAAATCATCATTTCCGCCGGGAATTTCTTAACAGTTCCAGCGCTTCAACATCAGCCATATCCTTGGTTCTTCCTGTTGCTTTTTTGTTACATATCAGATCGTTAATGGCAGGAATACGAACGTCAATCCCTTCAATATTGATTAATAACGAGTTTTGGTATGTTTCCTCAAACTTCAGACCGGACACACCTGTGATAATATCAATTCGCCTGGGTGCAACCCCTATCTGAAAGATGGTACCATCTATTTGAAGGTCTTTTGTGGTAAGATTGTGCAACGGTGCTCCAAACCGCTGCAATGCCCGGAAAACGGCATCAACGTTTTCCGGAGAAGGCATTATCCAAATATCAATATCCATGGTAGCCCGCGGATAACCATGAGCTGCCATGGCATAAGCTCCGATCAGAATGAATTTAACATTCTCGTCGGATAAGGCTTGTAACATGTCTTTGTAGTCTTCGTTCAACATCAAATTTCACACTCATTGAAGCAGCTTCCCGGGTCAGGAGCCAGACAAGAAGGATCCGTTCTTCAGGTGTTCCGGGAACAAAATCATCATTCTGATGATCCTTCATTTTGCCTGTGACGGTGTGCTGCCTGTTCATGGTTTTTTTTAATCTGTCTTTTATTGTGTCATGATTTGAATTTTGGCATGTCATATTTTTCAGCGATGGGCCTGCGCTCTTTTTCGGGAAGAGATTTCATGTATTTGTTCCAGCCGGGACACCAGCCTGCGTGCCACCGCCATATCCGCCCGAGTAGCGATACAGGGTTGTCATCATATTTTTTGCGAAACCGGCAGGTACCGCAATTATGTTGTGCCATTGCATTCTCCTTGTCTTTTGATAACCACACCGGGCGGCAACCCATTAAAAACCGTTTTCATCCTTCAATCTCATATAGGGACCTGATAGCCAAGCACGTCCTCCGCCTCATTATTGAGTGTATTTGCACGTTTATTTATAATTTCAAGGTCACGCAGTTCCGCCTCTTTTTTTCCAGCTGCGCAATAAAAACACGGGCTGCGGTCTCTAAAAAGTCCGACCGGCTTTTATAGCAACCCATATGCGCTTCAATGGCCCGCAATATGTCCTGGGATAAAGTAATGGATGTCTTGGGTTTTCATACCACTTTTATACCGCCACACGCACCTGGTGTCAATTAATTGATGACAAATCAGCTGCCGGACAGCTCAGGGAAAAGAGGTTAGGTGAATGATCCGGTCTGGAAAAGTTTCAAATTTCTGCCCTCTATAACATGCCATGACAGAGGCTGAATCCCTGTTCATCTCTGCCATCAGCGACTAGTGCCGGGCGGTGCCTGTGGGTCGAATCCCATTCTGACGTGTTTGCTACATGACGTTGGGCATGCGAAGCGGTAAAAACGGCAAATTGTTTGAGGACATACCTGCCCGCAGTTTTTGCCGTTCAGCGCAGCATGCCCTACGCCATGTCAAACACGGAAGAGGGTGAGACCCACAGGCACCGCCCGGCACGGGTCTTCTGACCAGCTCCCCCCCCACCCGGCATGGGCCTTCCGCTCAGCTGGCTGCCTTGGCCCCGGATATCCGGACCAGGGGGCTGGATATTCCATCAGATGTCTGGCATAATGCCCGGGTTGCTGTCAAATTCAATGAAAGGAAATGCCCGATGGATGTGCCGGATGCCACCCTGTTGCCATATGTGATGAACCTGGTCTATGTCCTGACTGGCGTGGCTCTGCTCTATCTGGTGTTTACCCTGTTTCTGGCCTGGCTGGTGCAGCAGATCCCCCGGAACCCGGTAAAAGACCCTCCCCGATGGGGAACCGTTACCGATACGATGATCCCTGCCATTGACGGCGGATACCTGGAGGTATGGCGCATCGATCCCAAGGGCCGGTCCCGGGGTATTGTGGTTTTTGCCCATGGATGGGGCAGAAACCGGGACCGGATGGTGAAACGGGCACAGGTTTTTGCTGAATGGGGATTTATCACCGTAATGCACAGCGCCCGGGACCACGGCAATTCCAGTCCCAAACAATGCATGAATGCGGTGCGGCTTGCCGAAGATATTGCATCCGTCATCAACTGGGTGGGTGAACCGGTGCTACTGTATGGCCATTCCGCAGGAGCTGCCGGGGCCATTATTGCCGCGGCCAGGTATCCGTCCATGGTGCGGCTTTTGTTTCTGGAAGCATCCTATGCCCATACCCGTGAGGCCCTGCTGAGCTTGTACCGGTGGGTCCATCCGGCTTTCGGCAAACTGTTCGGCCCCATGATTGTTTTGTGGATGGACATTTTTTACAGAGGGGCAACGAACACATACAGTCCGGCCCGGGTAGCACAGCAGATCACCATGCCGGTCATGATCATCCACGGGGAAAAAGACCGGCGCTTTCCCATATCATTTGCCAGAAAACTGAAACACAGTTTTGCCCATGCCAGGGTGGCCTGCTATATTGCCAAAGATGCCGGCCACAGCGGCGCAAGCAAAACAAAAGGATATGGATCGGCTGTTAAATCCTTTATAGATGCCTATCTGAATGATAAAGGTTGACTCAAATCCCTCAAATATCGTATTATCCCGTGATATTTTAACCCCCTAACCTAAAAAAGGAGTGCGTCGGGATGAAAAAATTGAGCTTGTTTATGCTGATCTTTTCCATTGTTTTACTGGGATTTTCAGCAGGTGCCTTTGGCGCGGAAGACAAAAAAATCAAGGCCGGATTTATTTATGTGGGGCCTGTGGGAGATTACGGCTTTTCCCATGCCCATGATCTGGGCAGAAAATTTGCCGAAGAAAAACTGGACTGGCTGGAAACCGTGTATGTGGAATCTGTGTCAGAATCCGACAGTGACCGGATCATAGACCGCCTGATCCAGCAGCAGAAATGTGATGTTGTGTTCACAAACAGCTTCGGCTTCATGGATTCTACCATCAAGGCCGGTGAACGCTATCCAGACAAAATTTTCATGCACTGTTCCGGGTTCAAGCGCTCAGATAATGTGGGCACCTATTTTGGTGATCTGTACCAGATGTACTACCTGAACGGCCTTATGGCCGGTGCGTTGACCAAAACCAACAAGATCGGGTATGTAGCGGCTTTCCCCATACCTGAGCTAATCCGTCACATCGATGCCTATGCCTTAGGGATAAAGGCGGCCAATCCTGAGGCAAAGGTCCATGTCAAATGGATCTATGCCTGGTACGGGCCGGACAAGGCCAGAGAAGCGGCCGAGTCCCTGATTGCCGAAGGGTGTGATACCCTGGCCTTTACCGAGGACACCCCGGCGGTCATTGAAGTGGGACAGTCGCACACGGAAAAAGGCAAACAGATCTATACCTTCAGCCATTACTCCGCCATGCAGCCCTATGGAGAGGATTCTGTTGTATCCGGCCAGCTCATGAACTGGGGCGGGATGTATGTCAAAATCCTGGAAGATATTTATTCCGGCAACTGGACCAATGAAGATGTGTGGTGGCTGGCCAAGGAAGGCGCCGCCATCCTGGGGGGTAATGAAAGCGATCCCATCAATCCCAAATTTGTGGATGACCTGAAACAGGTCATGATCCAGACACAAGAATTTGGCGAGATATCTGCCTATGATCTGGTCATGAAACGCTATGACCAGATGAAACAGGGGGTGGATGTGTTTGATCCCTTTACCGGTCCCATCCATGACAACAAAGGCACCCTGCAGATCAAGGCCGGTGAACGGGCTTCCAAAGAGGACCTTCTGAGCATCATGTACTATGTGGATAACGTGGAAGGCACCATCCCCCAATAATTTCAATCCGGCAGCCGGTCCCGGGCTCATGCGCATGCCAAAATCCCGGGGCGGCTGCCCTGCCACCCTTATGAAAAAAATACAGCACCTTGAAATGGAAGGCATCAGCAAATCCTTTCACGGCATCCATGCCAACAAAGAGATCAGTCTGTCTGTGGGATCCGGGGAAATCCTGGGGCTTCTCGGAGAAAACGGTGCCGGCAAAACCACGTTGATGAATATTCTCTACGGGTTGTACCAGCCGGATGCAGGGCAGATCAAGATCAACGGCAGGCCTGTGCGGATCACCAACCCCATGGAATCCATCCTTTTCGGCATCGGCATGGTGCACCAGCACTTCATGCTGATTCAGAACCACTCGGTCATTGAAAACATCGCCTTAGGGTACAAAGACACCCCGTTTTTTTTCCCGAAAATCAAAATCCGGGAAAAAGTGGCATCCTTTTCCCGGCAGTTCAATTTTACCATTGATCTGAACAAAAAAATCTGGCAGCTGTCCGCCGGCGAACAGCAGCGGGTGGAGATCATCAAGGCACTGATGAACGGGGCTGACCTGCTCATTCTTGATGAGCCGACATCAGTGCTCACCCCAAAAGAGATAGAAGAGCTCATCATTATTTTGCGGCAGATGAAAGCGGACGGCCACTGCGTGATCTTCATCTCCCACAAGCTCGACGAGATCATGAACATCTGCGACCGGGTGGTGGTGCTCCAGAAGGGCAGTATTGTGGGCAGTGCCGATACAGGAAAAACAGATAAAAGAACCCTGGCCCGGATGATGGTCGGCCGGGATGTGGTCTTTAACATCAGCAAAGAAAAACTTACCAGGGGACTGCAGATCCTGCATGCGGATCAGATCCATGTGACAGGGGACATGGGAGTGCCTGCGGTAAAAGGGGTCAGCTTTGATCTGTATGAAAATGAAATTTTCGGCATTGCCGGTGTGGCGGGCAACGGCCAGCGGGAGCTGGCAGAAGCCATCACAGGTATCCGCAAAATTGACAGTGGGAAAATAACCATCAACGGCAAAAATATCACCAACCTGTCCCCCAGGCATATTTATGACCACGGGGTGTCCCATGTGCCCGAAGAGCGCATCCGGTTCGGCATTGCACCGGGACTGTTTCTCTATGACAATGCCATTTTGAAACAGCACCACCTGAAAAAATTTTCCCGCCGGTGTTTTCTCAAATACAACCAGGTAAAAACCCACACACAGGGCATTGTGGATGATTTTCAAGTCCTTACCCACTCCATTGACAACCAGATCAGGAACCTGTCCGGCGGCAACATCCAGAAACTGATTCTGGGCAGAGAGATCAGTGAGCAGCCCAGGCTTCTGGTGGCATCCCACCCCACCTACGGGCTGGATGTGGGGGCCACGGAATTTTTGCGGCACCACCTGCTCACACTGCGCAAACAGGGCAGTGCTGTTC
>JAABTU010000015.1 GCA_011389715.1 Desulfotignum sp. | reverse complement strand
AGATTCTCAAGGCATCCGGTCAGAAAACGCCCGAGCAGAAACGGGTCATGGAGGTGAATGTCAACCACCCGGTCATGGAGAAAATAAAGCAAATATTTGAAACAGATACCACAAACCCTGTGCTCACCGATTATTCCGATCTGCTGTTTGACATTGCCGTTATCAGCGAAGGGGGCAAGCTGGACAACCCCTCCCGCTTTTCCAAGCTTATGGGAGATCTCATGGCCAAGGCCATATGATAGTATATGTTGAAACTTTGGGGTGTTCCCGGAATCAGGTGGACAGCGAAATCATGCTGGGAAAACTTGCTGCCGCCGGGCACACCCTGACCCGTGACCCGGCCTGTGCCGAGGCCATTGTGGTAAATACCTGCAGTTTTATATCTGCAGCTGCTGACGAGGCCGTGGACACCATCCTGGACATGGCAGGCTATAAAAAGCAGGGGATATGCCGCCGTCTGATCGTCACCGGTTGCCTGGCCCAGCGGTACAAGGATGATCCGGATCTGACCGGAACCTTGCCGGAAGTGGATGCCTTTGTGGGTACCGGTGCCTGTGAACAGATTGTCGATGTGCTTGAAAAAAAGGCATCTGTTCCCCTGACCCTGTTTCCGGATCCCGATACACGCGGTTTTCAGAATCTTTCTGTTGACCGGGTCCTGTCCGGAGACCCTTTTGCCTTTGTCAAGGTGTCGGAAGGGTGCAATCGGCACTGCACCTATTGTATTATCCCCACCCTGCGGGGCAGACAGCGGTCCAGGCCCATAGAAGAAATCTGCACGGAAGCATTGTCCCTGGTAAGCAAAGGGGTGAAAGAAATCATTCTGACAGCGGAAAACACCACGGATTACGGCCAGGATCTCAAAGACGGTACCGGTTTCCACCAGGTTCTGGAAAATGTTTCCTGCCAGGTGGCGGCGGTGAACCCGGATGTCTGGATACGGTTTTTATACACCCATCCGAAATCTTTTACCCAGAAGATTGTCCACACGGTGAAACACCACAGCAATATCTGTTCCTATTATGATGTGCCCATCCAGCATGCAGACACAACCATGCTCCGGCGGATGGGGCGGCCCAGTACGCAAAGGGACCTGGAGGATCTGTTTTTCATGATCAGAGAGACAGACCCGGATGTAGCGTTGCGCACAACCGTGATCACCGGGTTTCCCGGTGAAACAGATGCCATGTTCACCACCCTGCTGGATTTTATCCAAAAGGTGAAATTTGATCATCTGGGGGTGTTCACCTATTCTGATGCATCAGACCTCGCTTCCCATGCATTGCAGAACCATGTGCCGCAGGATGTGGCACAATTGCGCCATGATACCCTGATGGCAGCCCAGGAAAAGATATCAGAACAGATCAACCAGAAACATGTGGAAAGGATCTATCCGGTGCTGGTGGAGGAAAATCCGGAACCCGGCCTTTTCATCGGCAGGACCATGTTCCAGGCCCCTGAGGTGGACGGGGTCACCTTTATTTATTCGGAAAAGCTTGCCACAGGTACCTTTGTTCAGGTACAAATAACAGATGCATTTGCCTATGATATTGCAGGAGAGCTCGCAGCGGGACGGATTGTGAACCGTCCCGCTGCAACCGCATATGAAAACGAGATTGCCGGGAAAAGGGCATGAATAAGGATTTGAAGGCACAGATTGTTGATCTGGTCTCACCGGATCTGGAAAAGGTGGAACTGGCTCTGGAGGAAAATTTATCCCCCCATCTGGACCTGGTGAAACAGATCGCTTCCCACCTTCTTTTCAGCGGGGGCAAGCGGCTGCGGCCCCTTTTGTTTATCCATGCCGCCCGCATGTGCGGATACACAGGCAAAAATGAGATTTTGCTTTCCACCATTTTTGAATTTCTGCATGCTGCCACGCTTTTGCATGATGATGTGGTGGACGGGGCTGTTATGCGCCGGGGCAGGCCGGCGGCCCATACCTGCTGGCCTGCGCCCCAGGTGGTGCTCACAGGGGATTTTCTGCTGGCCCGGGCCCTGGATATTGCCGCCGGAACCAAAGAACCCCGGGTGATTTCCGTGATTGCACAGATTACCCAGGAGATGTCCCAGGGTGAGATTGATCAGCTGGCCAAAAAAGGCAGAAAAGATGTGACCGAAGACCAGTACATGGATATTATTGAACGAAAAACAGCGGTCCTGATCCAGGGTGCCTGCCAGTGCGGGGCTATTCTGGCAAAGGTGTCCAGACAAAAAGAAAATGCTTTAAAATCCTTTGGGTTTCATCTGGGGATGGCCTTTCAGATGGCGGATGACCTGCTGGATTACACGGCAACTGCAGAACAGCTGGGAAAAACTCCCGGGGCTGACATGCGGGAGGGCAAATTTACCCTGCCTTTGATTTACAGCCTGGCAAAAGCTGGCCCTGAAGACCAAAAATGGCTGGAAAACATGATGGCAGATCCT
This sequence comes from Desulfotignum sp., assembly GCA_011389715.1. GTDB lineage: Bacteria > Desulfobacterota > Desulfobacteria > Desulfobacterales > Desulfobacteraceae > Desulfotignum. Next base: position 6,301 of record JAABTU010000015.1, on the reverse strand, counting down.
GATATCGGTCCGGATCAATTCAAAGAACTGCAAAAAAAACTTGGGGCCTTGAACGCAATTGCCTATACCCGGGCAAAAGCCCGGACCCATGTGGACAAGGCCAAAAAAAATCTTGAAATCTTTGATGCTGCATTGTCAAAATCGGTGTTAACATTAATCGCAGACTATGCTGTCCACAGAAAGGTATGACCATGAAAACAAAAAAACAGGCCCTTGTATGGGCGGGGATATCTCTTTTCATACTGCTGCTGGTACAGAACAGTGCTTTTGCCGCCCAGAAAACCGGTTTGCTGACCACAGTGACCACGGGGAACCGGGAAATTGTCAATGAAGATATTCCCGGTGCCAGACAGGCTGCTGTGTCAGGTGCCCTGGAACGGGCAGTTGTGAACGCCTTTGCCAAAGTAGTTTCTCCCCAGGTTTTTGCCGCGCACCTGGATTTTTTATATGGCCGGATTTTGCCTGCTGCCCAGGATTATGTGGTTACCTACCGGGTTCTGGGGGAAATCAGTCACAAGAACATCTATCTGGTGGGGGTGGAGTCCAAAATAAACTTGGTCCAGCTGGAACAGATTCTTACCGAGGCCAGGATCCTCAATGTGGGCACAGACATGCCCACAATTTTGTTTCTCATTGCCGAGCAGGGGCCAAAAGACCTGCTGCCCAGATACTGGTGGGGAAATAATCCTGAGCCGTATATATCCTATGCAGAAACCAGGCTCATGGATACACTGCTGGACAAACGGTTTAACATTGCCGGCATAGGGAAGCAAAGGCCGGACACCAGATTGTATGAGATCCGGTTTCCATCCATTTATGATGCCGGTGCTGCCGTGGACCTGGCGGAAAAAGTGAATGCTGATCTGGTCGTGGTGGGACGGGCCAGTGCCGCAGAATCTGCCAACCGCATGGGGGATGAGAAAATTTTTGATGCCATCATAAAGCTTACCGCCTATGACGTGGGTTCCGGTCAGCAGGTGGCAGTCTGTGAAAACACGGCAGCCGCCAAAAGTGATCCAGACCAGGAGGGCGCCATCCAGGCCATTGAAAAAGCCGCAGACCTGGCTGCCCTGGAACTGGCAGAAAAACTGGACCGCTACTGGAGCGGGCATTTGAGAAAAGAAAGCCGTTTCGATGTTGAAATTACAGGCAATGGATTTCTTCCCCGGTTTCTTGCCCTGAAAAAGCGGCTGGCCGAGATAGCGGAAATTCAAAACATGCAGCCAAAGGAGATGGGATCTGACAGAGCTGTCATGGAACTGGTCTATAAGGGAAGCCCGTCTCATTTTGCCGACAGCATCATGCTCAAGGCCTTTGAAGGATTCGGCATTGAAATCGTCGAAGTTACAGACAATCTTGTAACGATTCGGTTTATTGACGGGGACCGGTTCTTTATGACAGATGACGATCCTTCCACCGCAAGCGAAAATCCTGAAAAAACCATGGAATAAATGGTGGTTTTTCTTGACAGAAAGCCATGGTTCTGATAAATAAACAGACCACGTAAAGGCGCGTAACTCAGTTGGTAGAGTGCTACCTCGACACGGTAGAAGTCAGCGGTTCAAGTCCGCTCGTGCCTACCAGAAAAATCAAAGGGGGCCAGGAAAATATCCTGACCCCCTTGTTGATTTTAGATTCCAACAGTTAATTTTGTAGATTCAAATGGACAGGTTTTAAATTTTCAGTAGCCGTGAATAGTGGCTGGTACCACATCATCTGTTAAAGAAAAGATCAGTTCCGGATCAAGAGTGTCTTCCTGCTGATCAAAACGGTTGGCAAATCCGCAGACAGGGCAGACCGCCTGATGGGGGGGGCAGCAGCATGCCAGGTTTTCGATCGCTCTGTGCAGCACTCTGTCCCAAGCCCCGCTCCTGGTGGTATCCTGTGCCCGGCCCGAGATCTGCGGGGGCCTGTTTGTATAAGAACAATGAAGAGCGGCAACCCGCCCTCTGGTTGAAAACCATCCCGGCATATTTTACCAGCCCCCCTCCGGCTCTGACGGTCCGTTCACAAGACACCACCAGAAGCGCCTACTATAGCAAATATCCAGATCTGGTGCGGCATTTCAAGCCCCTGAAAGACCAAAATGCCGCAGGAGATACTAATACATGAGATTGGGCAAATACATAATTATGCCGGGGAACAGGATGAGGATAAATACACCGATGATCACGGCGATAAGAAAAGGAAAAATACCCTTGAATATTTTTTCCAGGGGTACTTCCTGATTCAGAACATTTTTTGCCACCCCGTAGACCACATACACATTGATACCCACCGGCGGGGTAATAACCCCCATTTCCGTAACCATGACGATGATGATCCCGAACCAGATGGGGTCATACCCCAGTTCCATGACCACAGGAAAGAAAATCGGCACGGTGAGGGTGACAAAGGCCAGGGCATCCATGAAACAGCCGCCGAAAAAATAGATGAGAAGGATCACACCCAGAACCAGTACCGGCGACATTTCCAGGCCGGAAACCCATCCGGCAATTTCAAAAGGAATACGGGTGACTGCCAGAAATTTGCCGAAAATAACGGCCCCGGCAATGAGGACAAGTACCATGCAGGATGTCCGCAGGGTTTCCATAAGGGATTTGACAAACCCTTTCCAGGTAATCTGCCGCCGTACCAAAGCAATGAGCAGCATACCAAAGGCCCCGATGGCTGCCGCTTCCGTGGGGGTGAACAACCCGATGAATATCCCGCCGATGACCAGTGTAAAGACAATCAGTGTCTCAGTCAGGCCCAGGAGAGCTCTAAATTTTTCAGTCCAGGAGAAGGATTCTCCTTTTGGACCCTGATCCGGTGAAATGCGGCAACGGATGTAAATGCAGATAATAAATAGCAGCGTTACAAGCAGGGCCGGAAAGATACCGGCCACAAACAAAGCGCCGATGGATTGTTCGGTAAGAATGCCGTATATGATGAGAACCACGGATGGGGGCATGATCATGCCGATACCGCCACCTGAAGCGACTGATCCGGTGGCCAGTTCGTCATTGTAGTTGTACCGCTTCATTTCAGGCAGCCCCACGGTTGCCATGGTGGCGGCTGTGGCCGGGCTGGAACCGCAGACAGCGCCAAAAGCAGTGCAGGCGGTAACCGTTGCCATGGCAAGGCCGCCACGGATGCCGCCTAAAAATTTGTAGCCTGCGTCATACAGCCGTTTGCTGATTCCTGAGTTGAACCCCAGCTGTCCCATGAGAATGAACAGCGGGATGGTGGTCAGATCATATGAATTAAAGGTTTCATAAATGTTTCTTGATAAAAGAACCAGGCCGGCATTGGTGGATATCACAATGGAGAACCCGACAAATCCCACACTGGCCATGACAAAGGCCACAGGCATGCGTGTCAGGAATAAAAGAAGCATGATGAGGATACCGATGATGCCAATAAGTGTCGGGTTCATTTTGTATTCAACTCTCTTAATTGCTTGATATCGTGAAAAATGGTTTCCAGAATGGTTACAGTGAAGATCAGCAGACCAAACGCCAGGAGATAAACAATATAATAGATGGGAAATTCCAGGTTCATGGAAACCTCGCCTGTTTTATATATATCTTCTGCATATAGAAACATCTGCCAGGTTATCAGACAAAACAGGATAAAGGTGAGGGTCCGGGTGAAAATGTCAATCCAGGTCTGCGTTTTGTCAGGCAGCAGCCGCACCAGGATTTCCACCCCAACATGGCCATCCATTTTATAGGTATAAGGAAGTGCTGCAGCCACCACGATGGTGGCCAAAAATCCCACCAGTTCAACGGAACCGAAAACCGGAGATTTGAAAAACCGCCCGATAACATCCACCACCGTAAGCAGCATCATGGTGGTGAGGGCAATGGCACCGATCAATTTCAGAACATCGGAAAATTTGTTCAGGGCCTGGAAAAAGATACGCATAATCAATCCTGTTTTAAAAATAATGGGTTGCCGGGTATAACAGGTGGCCTGCATCAAAAAACCGGCCACCTGTTTTTGATACGACAGGTACTATAAGTTGGCTTTTATGTAATCGACAACTGCTTTTCCATCAATGCCTTTTTCAGCGACACTCTTAATATACTCATCAACCACGCTTCCAGCTTGTTTTGCCCATTTTTTTGCTTCTGCATCAGATTGTGAGATAACTTCTCCTCCCTTGGATTTGAAGAATGCCAGGCCTTCTTCGTCAGATTCATCCCATGCCTGGCCGTGTTTGAGGGCAAATTCCGCATTTATTTCCTGTATGGTTTTCTGCTGGTCCGCAGTCAGACTGTTCCACTTGCTTTTGTTCATGAATACGGCAAATGTGGTGGTGTAGGCGGTTGAAAAGTTCTGGGTCATATAATCCACCACTTCCCCTACTTTCCAGCCTTTATTGGTTTCCATGGGGTGCATGGATCCGTCCACAACCCCTTTTTGCAGCATCTGATAGGTTTCTCCCATGGATTTTCCCACTGGAGATGCGCCCAGAGCAGCGACAAGTCTTCCACTGGTACCGGTACTTCTGATTTTCAGGCCATTGATATCATCCAGGGTATGAACGGCCTTGTCCCGGGTATGGAGCAGTCCCGGGCCATGGGCATGGAGGAACATCAGTTCCGTGTCTTTGAACTCTTCGGGATCGAATTTTTCCAATACGCCGTTTGCAATGTTGGTGGCCTGAACACCGGATGAATATCCCATGGGCAGGTCAATGGCTGCTGCTACAGGAAAGCGTCCCCTGGAATAGGCCAGAACCGTCATGCCGATATCGGCAATGCCCTGGACAACACCGTCATAGGTCTGGGGGGCTTTGGTCAAAGTACTGGCTGGAAAATAATTGATGGAAATTTCGCCATTGGTGCGTTTTTCAACTTCTTTTATCCATTGTTCAGCCAGCAGGCTCTGGATATGGGTGGGGGGAAAGAAGTTGGAATAGGTGAGTGTTGTTTTTGCAGCTGCATTCATGGTAAAGAATGCAAAAAAACAAAAAACCAATAGTGCCGGAATCGTAAACCTTTTCATCGTGTTGACCTCCTGAAAATTGGGTTCTGTAAAAAAGAAAAACCAAAAAAAATTATTCGAAAAGCAGCCACCTCCTTTCGGTCTTGGCATTTAGTGTTACAATGTAACTATAATTAAGCTGTTTACTGCCACTATATTTAAACATGTCAAACCCTGTCAAGTAAAAAATCAGATTTGAAACAGAAAAATACCGAATAATTGGTTGACAAATCAACTATGAGCGATTCGCACACACTGTCCCTGATTGACGGGATTTTTTCACTTTCAGTTATCTGATGCCACCCCTTGTAGACATTTTATGACCGATCCGTGATTCAGGACCTTACGGATCGGTCATAAGCGCCAAAAAGGTTGCCAGATCCATATATCTGGTGGGCTACCTGTATGCGTTATCCTGAAAAAAAACTTGACATAGCTGTATTGTATCTATAAAGTATCTAATTAATAGCTTATTTTGTGATCTGTCAGGAAAAGCATGCAAATAAAAAATACATGCCCGTTCCAGGCGGGTTGCCGGACACAGATTTTTCCTTGACATGTAGTTACAATGTAGCGTAATTATGGTTACATTGTGTGCTGAACGCCAATAATAATAAGGTAAGGCATTATGCAGTGCAAACTGGTTTTTGGATTAACCGCATGTCAGGTATTTACGGCAATATAAAGAGGGGTAAATCATGAGGTACGCAGAAACAGGCTTTAATTTGGAGGTTGATCTTACCCGGGGGAATATTGAAAAAAAAGCAACAGACCCCAGGGAAACCGAACTCTATCTGGGGGGACTGGGAACAAACGCCAAGATTTTATGGGACCGGGTCGGGCCGGAAGTAACTCCTTTTTCTCCGGAAAATCTGCTTATTTTCAGTGCCGGCCTGCTCTGCGGCACCCCGGCCACCGGCTGCAACCGCACCATTGTGTCCACCATCTCTCCCCAGACCGAACTGATGGCCTTTTCCATGATGGGGGGATTCTTTGCCCCGGAACTCAAATATGCCGGGTATGACAAAGTGGTGCTGCGGGGTAAGTCTGAAAAACTGGTGTACCTGTGGATTCACAATGATACCGTGGAAATCCGGGATGCCTCCCATCTGGCCGGCAAAGGGGCTATTGAAACAGCGGAACAGATCCGGCAGGAGCTGGATCAGCCCAAAGCACAGGTGGCCGCCATCGGCCTTGCCGGGGAAAACCGTGTGTATTATGCCTCTGTGGAGCAGGGCCGGTCTTCTGCCAGCAGAGGCGGCATCGGTGCGGTCATGGGAGACAAACGGGTCAAGGCCATTGCCGTGCGGGGTACCAAAGACATCAA
>JAABTU010000014.1 GCA_011389715.1 Desulfotignum sp. | reverse complement strand
AGGGGGGGATCAGCATGGCAAGTCCGCCCACGCCGATAATGGGTCCGACAGACATGGGTGTTTTATATCCGCGTTCCTTCATTTCAGGAAGCAGGGTTGTCCCAAGCATGGCGGTATTGGCTATGCTTGAGCCGCTCAAGGCGGAAAAAATGGTGCCGCCGGCAGCGGCAAGAAGGCTTAACCGCCCGGGCAGTCTGCCCAGCCATTTGTCAATAACGTCAATGGTGTTGTTGGCCAGCTTTGACTGGAACATGAGTTCACCCATCAGGATAAACAAAGGAATCGGTGCCAGCGTGAATGTGGAAAGAGACGAAAAAATTTGGAGCGTAACCTGCTGCAAGCCCCCGGGGCCCATAAAAAAGATAATCCCCAGAAGATCGATGGCCAGAAAGGAAAAAGCGATGGGAAATCCCAGAAGCAGAAGAAAAATCAGGCCAAACACAAAAAAGGAGAGAACAAGATACCATTCCATGCCCGCTACGACCCCCGGTCCATGGAAAAATCATTTTCAGGGGTCTTGCGCAGGCGGTTGGCTGTGGTGAAAAACTGCCGTGCAAATTGTAAAACAAGGGCAAAAAACCCAATGGGTATGACCATAAGAATGATATATTTGGGTACATCAACCGCCTGGACATCCACAACCCCTCTTTGGAACTGTTCTATGGTTACCCGGGCGCTGTACCACAAAAAGACAGAGCACAGCAACATGCCCAGCAGGCTGTGGAACAGGTGGAACCAGGATTGTTTTTTGGGGGACAACCGTCCTGTCACAAGATCAATGGACACATGTTTGTCTCTTTTGAGCACCCAGGCAGTACCCAGAAAGGTGATCCACAACAGGGCATATTCATTGTATTGCAATACCCACAACGGAGAGGAAAGCCCTGTTATCCGTGAAAAGATGGTGTAGCTGATGGAGAAGGTCACAAAAAGGAGAAGCACCCCTGCAAAAAATGCCATGATTCCCAGCAATTTGTCGATCACCTTATTCAAGAAGATCTCTCCACCTCAGACTGAAAATTATTGTGATACCAGTTCTTTGAGCCTGGGTCCGTTTTCAGGTGCTTTTTGTATGACAATGTCCCACAACTGCTCATATGCAGTATTTTCAAATTTCTTTGCCTCATCCGGCGGCAGGTCGATAAAGGTGATGCCCTGTTCCTTAAAGGCTGCAAACTCTTTTTCCACATGGGCCTTTCCCCGGTCAACAGCAAAGTGCTCAGCCTGCTCATGGGTCTGTATCAAAAGGGTTTGCAGGTGGGCAGGAAGCTGGTCCCATTTGGTTTTATTCACAAGCACAACATTCACTGCCATGTAAAAATTTGTGGTAACGATATATTTGGTAACCTCATGCCATCCCCAGTCCCTGATAAGTCCGGCCGGCCAGATAAAGCCGTCAGCCAGACCCCGCTCCAGGGCCGTATACACATCAGGGGGCGGGATGACAAGCGGCTGGGCCCCCAGCTCCTTGAGAAAATTTATATGGGTGGGTGAGCACCGGATTTTAAGCCCGGATAGATCCGCACTGCTGATGGATTTGTTCAGATACAGGGTAAATGGTATTCCGGATCCCATACGTCCCAGATAAAAACTGTTCAGTTTTGATGCATGGCCTTTGTTCAGCAGATCATTGACCCCGTTGGCCCGTTCCTCCCAGGGTTTTATCTTGGTCAGACTCAAGGCATTTACTTCCGGCAGGACCGATGTATAGTACCCGTCTGTTGTGAAAACCATATCAACCAGACCATTCCGCAGGGCTTCCACCTGTTCGCGATTGGGAATCACTTCAGGTCCGCCCATGTATTGGATGTCAAGCTCGCCTGGATATTGTTCTGCAACCTTTTTGTCCACCATATCCAGAAAAGCCATGAAATTTTGTACCTCAAATACGGTTTTGGGCCAGGCGCTAACCGCTCTGAGCTTTATTGTTTTGGCGGCCGCCTCCCCGGCTCCGGTAAAAATGGATAAAAGAACTGCACACAGGCACACAATTACCAATTGTTTTGATCTGACAGATTTTTGCATGCTATCTCCTTTGGTTTTCGGCAATTGAAAAAGCTGTTCTGTTGAGATACATTACCGCTATTTTATGATAAAATAGAATAATGGCAAGCAGCCATGCTGTCAATAAATAAGATAATGCCCAATCCGGCCATTTGTATCCTCTTGGTGATCTGGGCCGGAGTTTCAGGGCAGGCAGCAGGTTTATGCGGTCACAACAAAAGGATAGAAAAATTTATGGGGGCAAGACAAAAAATGAATAATTCCCGGACAATAGCAGAACGTATGAACCGGATTCAAAGAAGTGTCAATCTGGAAAAACAGGACCGGGTACCAGTGGTCTTGGAATATGCCGGTTTTGCCGCCCATGTGACCCGGATCCCCATGTGCGAATTTGTTCGGTCACCCCGGCATGCCACAAAAATAATGATCCAGGCGTATGAGATGATTGGGGAGGCGGATGCCATTAATTACGGATCTTTTTACCCCTATGGGCTTTGTGAGCTTTTTGGTGCAAAAGTGAAGGTCCCCGGGGTTGATCTGCCTGACAATGAGATGTGGCAGGTGGTTGAAACACCGGTGATGACAAAGCAGGATTATGATGCCATTCTGGATATGGGGTGGGAAGTTTTTTTTAAAGGGTTTCTGGCTGAAAAAATTATGGGAGGAGTTGCTGCAGCAACGGGGTCTGTTACCGATAAACCATTCAATGCCAGAAAAGAATGGGAAAAGATGCATCTACCAGTGCTGTCCGGGGGGGATATCCCCATGCCCTTTGACCTGTTGTGCGGGGCCAGATCCCTGGAGAAATTTTTCATGGATCTGGTAAGGATTCCGGATAAAATTGCATCGGTCATGGATGCCATGGTGCCGACGCTGGCACCATCCAGATGCAGGCAGGCAAAAGCAAACGGGTATCCCATGATATGGGTCGGGGGCTGGCGCACCGCGCCCTGCATGATTTCTCCACAGATGTGGGACCGGTTTGTCTGGCCCTATTTTACCCGGATTGTCAATGAGGTAGTCGATACAGGTCTGGTCGCCCTTTTGCATCTGGATGGCGATTGGACCAGGGAATTACATCGCTTCAGACAGCTGCCGGAACGAAAAATCATCCTGGCCCTTGATGGCGATACAGATATTTTTAAGGCAAAAAAAATTGTGGGGGATCATGCCTGTATTATGGGGGATGTCCCGGCCGCATTGCTGGCTTTCGGCACGCCTAATGAAGTGTTAGCTTATTGCCGGAAACTGCTTGAAAAAATTGCACCCCAGGGTTTTATACTTCATTCGGGCTGTGATATCCCCACAAACGCAAAACTGGAAAATGTCCAGGCCATGGTGGCCGCAGCCATGGAAATGCGGTTTTAAAAAATCGCTGCCGCATCCGGCTGATTTATTTCATCTGTGACGGCAGCCACAGGGCAAGGTCCTGGAACAGAAACACCAGAACAAGGCCGATGAACAGGATGGCCACGAAAGGTACCACGCTTTTGATGATAAAAGAAAGTGGCTCATCCACGATTCCCTTTACAGTGAATATATTCAATCCCACCGGCGGAGTGAGCAGGGCGGCTTCAATAAGGATCATGAGCATGACACCGAATGCGATGGTGTCAATCCCCAGGGCAGGCAGCATGGGGGCGATGACGGGGACGGTGAGAACCGTCATGGAGCCGCCGTCCAGGAACATGCCAAGGCAAAGATAAAGTATCAAGATCATGAGAATAACCCCCCAGATGGGGACACCGGATGAAAAAATGGATTCCGTCAGGTTTGCCGGAATTTGGAGCAGGGTGATTACGTTGGACATGACAAGGGCCCCGATCATAATCATGATGACCATGGTTGACAGTACAGCACTGTCAATGAGGCATTGTATCAGACTTTTCCAGGTGATCCGACGATAGACAAGCGCGCACAGGAGGCTGTAAATAACCAGCAGTGCGCCTGCTTCAGTGGGAGTTGCAATCCCGGTATAAATGCTTCCCAGCACAAACACCGGCCCCAGAATGACCATGAATGATTTCTTCAGGGAAATCAGGCGATCTTTCCAGGTGAAAGATACAGTTTCATATTTGCCGCTGATCGTGCAGTGAATGACAATATATATGCTGAATAAAAGGATGAGCATTATTCCCGGGATTACCCCTGCCATAAAAAGATCCCCCACAGAGGTATCTGTGAGGAAGCCATAGACAATAAACCCGACGCTGGGAGGGATAATCAGCCCCAGGCTGCTGCCGGTGACCGTGCCGATCACCAGTTTTTTGTCATATCCCCTGTCAAGCAGCGGTTTCATGGCAACAAGGGTGATGATGGCTGTGACAGCCGTACTTGAACCGATCATGGCCGCCAGGATACCACCGGTAATGCAGGTACCCACACCCAGTCCTCCCGGCATCCACCCAAGCCATTTGCTGCTCAAATCATATATCTGCTCGCCCAATCCGCTTCGGGATAAAATCAGGCCCCCAAGAGTAAACAGGGGAATTGCCAGTAAAATAAAATTTGTGGCCGCATGTTCCGCAACAATGGGCAGGGTGTTTAATCCACCCAGGCTGCCGTGGAAAAAAATAAGGCCGGCAAGACCCACCAGACCGAGAGAAAATGCAATGGGCATTCCCCAGAACAACAGGACTATGCCAAAAATAAGAATACCCAGAGACTGGCTGAAAAAATATACAATCACCCCTGTGGCAGCCGATAACAGGAAGAAAAAGACCATGAGAAGTGGTGGCACAGATCCGGCAAAGGATGTAGTGGCTGTGTCGGGTGCATCTGCCGGGTGAGAAGCTCTTTTGGGCGGTTTTGTTATCCGGAAGATCCGGATCTGTATTTGCCGGATGGTTTGAATGACACCTAGACCCATTCCGACGGGGATGGAAAGAAACACAAGCCACAGGGGATAGCGGAATAACCCATCGCTCATGGCATGATATGCGATGGCTTCCTGAAAATGGATAAACCCGAATATGCCCAACGCACTGATGAAAATCAGAGATGCCAGGTCAGTTGCAATTCCGACAGCCTGCTGAGTGCGGTCAGGTAACTGGGTGATAAAAATATCACAGGACACATGTTTGCCGGATTTTATTCCATAGGGAACAGACAGAAAAGTAAACCATATAAATATCAGGGTTGAAAGAGCCAGAACCCAGGAAGTGGGTTGATTCAGAAAATGACGTGAAAATGCCTCAAATGACATAAACAATGCCACAGATAGCATCATGAGGCCGGCTGTCAGAGCAAAAACAAACGAGATGCCGTCAATTACCTTTCCTGTTTTTCCTGATCCCGGGTCCGGGCTCGTCCCTGAATGATTCATGGTTATCCCTTATTTTGATGCCTCCAGCAGGTCCCATAATTCCTGGTACTGATCCACCAGCTGGGTTTTTGAAAATTCTTTCATTACCGGCTTGACCGTATTGATCAGTCTGGTTCTCTGTTCACTGGAAAGGGCCGTAACAGATTTTGCTTCAGTTTTGAGAAAGGCCAGATCCTCTTCATGCTCTCTTGCGGCATATTCCCTACTCCAGGTCTCATATTCTCTGGCGGTGTCAGTGATGATTTTTTGATCGTCCAGAGACAGTTTTTCCCAGGATTTCTGGTTGATCACCAGCCACATGCTGAAGTAGGGAATGGTGGGATCGATCGTCAGAAAAGGCGCCACTTCATAAAGTTTGCTCCGCCGCCATCTGGAAACCCCGGATCCGGCTGCTTCGATGGTTCCCCGCTGCAGGCCGGTGTATATTTCTTTGGAACTCAGACTGATGGGCACAACCCCCAGGGCCTTGTACATGGTTGCCATGGCAGCCCCGGATGTCCGCATTTTCAGTCCCTTGAAATCATCCACTGTCTCGATGACCCTGTCTCTGCACCCTATCAGACTGGTACCAAAAGACCAGGCAGCCAGCAGGCGTGCATTGAAATATTTTTCAAATTCTGCAGAGGCGATTTCCCGGGTTCTGGGGGTGTCAAGGAACCGGTAATAGTGGTCATAACTCTCCCAGCACCCCATGGCACCGAATGATCCCACAAACTCCAGCACGGGTGACCGGCTGCCCACCAGGGCCACATGCATAAGACCGATATCGATCTGGTTCTTTGACATGGCGGTCATGATGGATTTTGCATTGTACAATGATCCAGCACCATAATGTTTAATGGCAATCCGGCCGTCTGTTTTGGCGGATACCGCTTCCACAAATTTCTGGGCTGCAATTTCATGGTTGCTTTTGGGCGGGGTTGTGGTGGCAAAGGTCAGTTGATGCTCACCAGAAATGGCAGGTCTTGAAATGGCCATGATCCCAAATGCCAGAACGGATAAAAAGAATGCGGCATTGAAAAAACGGGGTAAGTTCATTTTTTTCTCCCTTCAACAGAGAATTCCCTGGGATCTGTTGTTTTTGTTTTAAAAATAAGTACGCTCCAGGGTGCGCAATGCATCCAGGCCGATCAATTGATTAAAATCATCAAAAGAGACCATCCTGTCTTTAAAACGTTTTGTACTTCCGGTTTTGGCAATTTCCATCATCAGATCCCCCACTGTCCTTGCTATGGCATAAGTGGCAGCAACCGGAAAAACCACGACATTGTAACCGATTTTTTCCAGTTCAGCAGCGGAAAGCATTGGTGATTTGCCTCCTTCAATGTTATTGGCCAGAAGCGGGGCATCAATGTGGGATGTGATCTGCTGCATCTGTTTCACTGTTGTAGGGGCCTCCACAAAAATCAGATCAGCCCCGGCCTGAGAAAAAAGATTGCCCCTGTCAATGGCATCTTCCAGACCATTCACAGCCAGGGCATCTGTGCGGGCCATGATAACAAAATCATCATCAGTTCTGGCATCCACCGCTGCTTTGACCTTGGCAACCATTTCCTGTTTTTCAATAACCTGCTTGTTCTGCATGTGACCGCAGCGTTTGGGAAACACCTGGTCTTCAATGAACATACCGGCAGCACCTGATTTTTCAATTGCCTTGACAGTCCGCCGAACATTGAGCACCCCGCCATGACCGGTGTCGCCATCCGTAAAAACCGGTATGTCCACCGCATCAACAACCCTGCTCACACAATCAACCATTTCAGTCAAGGTGAGAAAGGAGAGATCCGGCTGTCCCAGAAGTGATGCGCTGGCAGCATAACCACCGATGGTCAATGCTTTGAAACGGGATTGCTCAATGATTTTCGCTGTCAGGGTATCATGGGCACCCGGCATGACCAGTATGTTGTCTTCACCGATATATTTTCGCAGTAACCGTGTTTTTTTCATCAAATATCAGTCCTTATGCTTTCTGTGTTTGCTCATAGTAAACCATGCAGGCAAAAAAAATCATTTTTCCCGTAACGGGTTACAGAATACCACCAGCACCCGTGCCTGTTTCGGGCCGATACTCCGGGTCATGTGGGGCCGGTCGGAATCAAAATACATGGCATCCCCTGCATTTACAATATGGGTTGTGCCGTCGTAAGAAAATTCACTGGAGCCTTCCAATACAAAAGCCATCTCCTGCCCCTCATGCATCAACGGCTTGGGACTGAATTCACTGCTGACTGTAACAATGTATGGATCCATGAACCGGTTGGATTTATTGAATGGAAAAGATTCATAGACGGAATCAGGGGCCGCACCGGTATGGGTTATGGGCCTGCGTTCTCCGGCTCTGACCAGGGAGAATTTTCTGGGCTCCCGGACAGTTTTCTCACCGGTCATCAGAGAGATGGCATCTATGTTCATACCAAAAGCTATTTTGGTCAATGTCCCTAAGGTAGGGGTTTTTTCACCGTTTTCAATCTGGGAAAGGTACCCTTTTGACAGCCCTGCTGCAGTTGCAAGTTGATCCAGGGTCCAGTCCAGCTCCAGCCGTTTTTTCCTGATGTTGTCGGCAATGGCCTTTTCCAGAGCCTGGCTTTTTTCTTTTATTTGTGATTTATCCATACCCATAGTTTACTGATATCAAACAAAGCACGCAAGTGTTTTTTTATCTGGGTCTTGATTTTTATTTGCTGACAAACGTCAGGATCAAAACGTGGACGGATTCACCTTCCAGCACAATCAACCCTTTTTTACCTTTTTCATGCAGATCAATTCCGTTGAGCAGCACATGGGATCTCCCCTGAACGTAAAAAGTACAACATCCTTGCCTTGAACAGGCGGTGTGTCCTGGGACATGATAGATCTCCTTTGATATGGGCAAACCTGATTTTGAAGTTATTTGGACTGCGGTTCTTTGCCTGCCAGCATGGAATCCGGCATTTTCACGGCAATGACCTGGCCGGTGGCGCAGATTTTGCCGTTGGCGGTCACCTTTTCATCCACCACCACTTTTTTGGGGGTGATCTGGGATACTGTAGCCCGGATTTCCAAGGGAACGCCCAGAGGGGTGGGGGCCAGAAAATCCACCTTTAAAGAAGCAGTGACAAACCGCAGGGCAGGTTCGCTGTCCATGGCCCGTCCTTGTTCTCTGTAAGTGGCGGCCGCTGCCGTGCCGGTGCCGTGGCAGTCGATAAGAGAGGCGATCAGTCCGCCGTATACAAATCCGGGAATGGCTATGTGATAAGGCTCAGGTTGAAAAACAGCCACACTTTCTTCTCCATCCCAATGGCTTTTAATCTGATGACCATGTTCATTTTTGCGGCCGCAGCCGTAGCAGTGGCTGAATTCTTCTGAATAATAATCCTGAAAAGCTTTTTCCGTCACGGTCTATTCTCCTTCAATAAAAGTT
>JAABTU010000013.1 GCA_011389715.1 Desulfotignum sp. | reverse complement strand
ATCAAAGATTATATCGGCAATCCCAAACCCAATATGTACCAGTCCATCCATACCACGGTCATCGGCCCCAAAGGCGAGCGGGTGGAAATTCAGATACGGACCCAGGAGATGGACAGGATTGCTGAATCCGGTATTGCAGCCCACTGGAGCTACAAGGAAGGTACCCGCATCGATGAGACCACCGGGGAGATGTTTGCCTGGATCCGGAACCTTGTGGAAAATCAGGAAAATTTCAATGATCCGGATGAATTTCTCGAAAATGTGCGTATTGACCTGTATCCGGATGAAATATATGTGATCACGCCTGCCGGTGATATCAAAACCCTTCCCAAAGGGGCCACACCCGTGGATTTTGCCTACAGGATCCATACGGAGGTCGGGGCGGAATGCACCGGCGCCAAGGTCAACGGCAAAATCGTTCCTCTGGCCCATGAGCTGAAGACCGGTGATACTGTGGAGGTCATTACCACCAAAGACCATACCCCCAGTCCGGACTGGCTGAACTTTGTCAAGACCGTCAAGGCCAGAACCAAGATCCGGGCAGTGATCAATGCCCGGGAAAAAGAACGTTCCTTCTCGCTTGGCCGGGAAATGTGTGAAAAACTGTTCCGGAAGAAAAGCCAGAACTTTAATGCCCTGATAAAATCCGGCAAAATAGGGGAAGTGGCACATACCTTCGGCTTCAAGACCGTGGATGATCTTATTGCCCATGTGGGATTCGGCAAACTCACTCCCATGCAGATTTTCAACAAGGCCCTGCCCCAGCTGGAGCAGGATATGAAAGATGAGGGCTTTGTGTCCAAGCTTGCGGACAGCAGGCAGAAAAAATCAGACACCGGCATTATTGTTAAAGGGCTCAACGATATTCTGGTTAAATTTTCCAAATGCTGCAATCCTTTGCCCGGAGATCCCATAACAGGGTATATTACCCAGGGACAGGGGGTGACCATTCATCGGAAAAACTGCATCAATGTCATGAAAATGAGCCAGGAAAGGCTGATAGATGTCCAGTGGAGCGATGAATATACCGAATCCTATCCAGCCAGTATCCGGATTAAAACCGATGACCGCTTTGGTCTACTGGCAGATATTGCCTCGGTGATCTCCAAGAACAAAACCAATATTTTAAATGCCAGAACCGACACCTCAGATACCGGTGTGGCCATGCTGTATTTTACGGTTCTTGTGGAAAGTTCAAGCCAGCTGCGCAAACTCATGTCAGAACTGCGCCGGGTGAAAAAAGTCATAGATGTCAAACGCATTGTCCGGCATGAGTAGCAGACTTTTACAATAGAGACTATTATGACATGGGCCCATGAAACAGCCAAAGCCCAAGCAAAAGGAAGATGTGCATGAAAAAAATTTTTATCCTGGATACCAATGTTATCCTGCATGACAGCGGGTGTCTTCACCAGTTCAAGGACAATGATATTTACATTCCCATTACAGTGATTGAAGAGCTGGACAGATTCAAAAAGGGAAACAATGTCATCAACTGTAATGCCAGGGATTTTCTGCGAAACCTGGATGCTTTGTCCTCTGATAAAATGTTCAACGGCGGTGTACCCCTTGAAAACGGCGAAGGGTCCATTGCCATTTGCCTGGATGTGGCCCTGGATGAGAAAATCAGGGAAAACTTTACTGAAATCACTTCAGATATCAAGATTTTGAATATTGCCTATTCTGTTGCCAAAAAACACCAGTTTCAGCATGTCGTATTTGTCACAAAGGATGTCAATCTGCGGCTTCGTGCCAGATCCATTGGATTGAAAACAGAAAACTACAATTCAAAATTTGTTGAAAATATTTCAGACATGTACACCGGGTTGCAGGTGGTGGAGCATGTCCGGCCGGACATTTTTGACAGCCTGTTCAAAAAGCCGTATGAGGTGTCCAAGGCACACCTGGGTGTGGAAAAAGAGTTTTATGCCAATGAAAACCTGATTTTAAAAAACGGATCCCACTCAGCCCTGGCATTTTATGACGGCAGGACCCAGACCCTCAAATCGATCCAGCCCCAGATATGTTACGGCATCAAACCCAAAAATTCCGAACAGACCTTTGCCCTCAATGCCATGCTCAATGAAGATATTCCCCTGGTTACGGTTTCAGGCAAGGCCGGCACCGGAAAAACCCTGCTGGCCCTGGCCGCTGCTCTGGCCAGAAAACAGCTGTACCGACAGATATTTATTGCCAGGCCGGTGGTTCCCTTGAGCAACAAGGACTTAGGCTTTCTGCCCGGAGATGTGGCCTCCAAGCTGGATCCGTATATGCAGCCGCTATATGATAATCTGACGGTGCTCCAGAATCATTTTAATGAGAACAATGCCAATTCCAGGCAGATCAAAGAACTGATCGAGGAAGAAAAGATAGTGATCACCCCCATCTCATATATCAGGGGGCGATCCATTGTCCGGGTTTTCTTTATTGTGGATGAAGCACAGAACCTGACACCCCATGAGGTGAAAACCATCATCACCCGGGCCGGGGAGGGCACCAAGATTGTATTTACCGGTGATATTTTCCAGATTGACCATCCCTATCTGGACAGCCAGACCAACGGGCTTGCCTATATCATTGAAAAAATGAAAGGCCAGCCGCTGTATGCCCATATCAATCTGGAAAAAGGGGAGCGGTCCGACCTGGCGGAACTGGCTGCAAAAATTTTATAGGCGTGACCTATCCGGAATTTATGCGGCCTTGGTAACCTTGCCTGCTTTGATGCAGCTGGTACACACGTCAATTTTTCTGACACAGCCCTCTTTGATAAGGGCCCGGACCCGCTGGAGATTGGGATTGAATCTTCTTTTGTTCAGGTTGTGTGCATGGCTGACATTGTTGCCCACCATGGGTTTTTTTCCGCAAATGGCACATTCTTTTGACATATCCAAAACTCCTGAAAGAAAAATTATTCCAATAAAAATATAACCTGATACTCTTACAGCTTTTTTGGGAAAAAGTAAAGAAAAAACTACTCTTTTTTGGCGGATTCAGCCTTTGCAGCGCATTTTGGGATCTGGTTCAAAGCGGTCTGGCTGTGATCCGTACCTGGATAGAATTCCACAATATGTTCAAACCGTTTTAAAGCAGCCTGGTATTGTTTGGTTTTCATATAAAATTGTGCCACATACAGTTCATGGCCGGCAATCTTATCAATGCAGGTATTCATAAGATCAGGCGCTTTTTGGGCGTATTCACTGTCTGGAAATTGCTCTGTCAGTCTTTTGAACTGGGCCAGGGCATTTTTTGCCGGTGTGATATCCCTGTCCACGGTATCGATCCGGTTAAACCAGCAAATGGCTGTCTGATAGATCACATAGGGGACAGCCTCATTTCTGGGGTGCATCTTTTCAAATTGCTCATAGGCAATCACTGCCTGCTCATATTGTTCCAGGTGAAAATGGGCGTCTGCAATTTTGAGCTCCGCCAGGATGGCGTATCTGGAAAAAGGATACCAGTCTTTGAGATCAGTATATGCTTTGACTGCATCCTTGTAATCCTCACGCATAAAAGCGGATGCACCCTCAGCAGCCAGCTGTTCAGCGGTTTTTTCCATTCTTCGGGAATCTTCAAACAGGGCGCAGCCCGAGACAAGCAGCACCAGGCATGCCAGAGACAAGATTATTTTCATTTTACAGGTTCTCAATATAATGTTCTGCAGAAACAGCAGCTATGGCGCCATCCCCTACGGCTGTGGACACCTGGCGCAGCGGGGTATCCCTGATATCGCCTGCAGCAAAAACCCCGGGTACACTGGTTTCCATCCGGGCATCGGCACGGATGAATCCGTATTCATCCGTCTTGATATCATCGCCTATAAATTGCGCATTGGGCAGGGTGCCCACCCAGATGAAGCACCCGTTTGCCGGAAGGGTTTTTTCTTCACCGGTTTTGACATTTTTTACATGGACCCCTTCGATACCAAACAAGCCATCAACACCTGTAGCAACTGTATCCCAGACCATTTCGATCTTGTCGTTGGCAAAGGCCCTTTCCTGGAGAATTTTGGTTGCCCGGAGTTCATCCCTGCGGTGGACCAGATAGACTTTTTTGGCAAATTTGGTCAGGTAGATCGATTCCTGAACAGCAGTGTCACCGCCGCCAATGGCCACAACGGTTTTGTCCTTGAAAAAAGGGGCATCACAGGTGGCACAGAATGAAATTCCCTTGCCCATATACCGGTCTTCGCCGATTCCCAGTTTTTTGGGAGAGGCCCCGGATGCAATGATCAGGCTTTTTGCTTTTAAGGTTCTGTCTGCCAGCACCACCTCTTTTACATCCGTGCCTAAGAACAGGGACGTGACTTCTGCTGTCTCAATTTTCAGGCCCATCTCTTCGGCCTGTTTTTTCATTTTTTCCGCCAAATCAAATCCGCTGATACCTTCGGGAAACCCGGGGTAGTTTTCTATCCAGTCTGTGACAATGATCTGGCCGCCGGGGACGGCTTTTTCCAGCAGCAGTACATCCATTCTTGCCCTTGCCGCATAAAGCCCGGCAGTGAGTCCGGCCGGACCGGCACCGATGATCACAAGATCATAATCAAAATCGGTCATGCAAAAGTCTCCTTACAAGACATTTTTTATGGTCTGCTCCAATTTTTCCTTGCCAACCATGCCGGTAATCTGTTCGGCAATCTCTCCGTTTTTGAAAAAAATCAGGGTGGGAATGGCCTGGACCCCGTATTTGCTGGGGCTGATGGGGTTTTCATCCACATTGACCTTGGCAAAAGACATCTGGTCACCATATTCTTTTTCCAATGCTTCAACGGTGGGGGCGATGGCTTTGCAGGGGCCGCACCAGGGGGCCCAGAAATCCACCATAATGGGTTTTTCCGACTGCAGTACTTTTTTTTCAAATGCATCATCGTCGATTTCTATGATATTGTCTGCCATGGGTATGTCCTGTTTTGTATTTAAGGTTAAAATCAGCTGCATCAGGCGATGCATCCGCATCAGTAATGCGCCTGCGTACCAATCGATTTTGTGCTGGGCATCGGCCCGGCAGGATCGCTGTTGACCAGCTTTCGGGCACATGTGTTGTGCGCCTTGATACAACCCTTGGAGCTGCATCATCTGTGATCAATTGTCTGTAACTATATGTGCATAAGCCGGTTTTGTCAAATAATGAATGAGGTCGTCCCGATGTTAGTGCCCTATTCCTCAGTTTCTGTTAAAAAACAAGAAAATGAGGAGCAGTACCTGGGGTGGCAAAATACATCCAGGCCCTGGATGTATTTGTTAAAAAAATCCAGGGCCTGGGGCGGCGGGGTTGTTTTTTAAAGATGATCTCTTTGTGCCGGTTATTCCGGCCTACCAGTTTTCTCCGAGAACCTCAAAATGGGCCTTTTCATGGGCACATGCCGGGCACAATTCAGGGGCTTCGGTCCCTTCATGCAGGTATCCGCAGTTGCGGCAGCGCCATGTGACAGGGGCATCTTTTTTAAAGACCCTGCCGCCCTCAATATTGGCAACCAGGTCCTTATAGCGCTTGTCATGCTGTTTTTCCGCAACAGCAATGGCTTCAAATACCATGGCAATGGCATCAAACCCTTCTTCTTTTGCAATAGCAGCAAAACCCGGATACATCTCTGTCCATTCATAGGCTTCACCTGCAGAGGCTTCTTTTAAATTTTCCACTGTGGTGCCGATGACACCGGCTGGAAAAGCTGCGGTAATTTCCACTTCACCGCCTTCCAGGAATTTGAAAAGCCGTTTGGCATGTTCTTTTTCCTGGTCAGCAGTTTCGGAAAATATGTCAGATATCTGGACATATCCTTCTTTTTTGGCTTTGCTGGCAAAATAGGTATACCGGTTTCTTGCCTGGGATTCACCGGAAAATGCGGTTAACAGATTTTTTTCGGTTTTGGTTCCTTTAACACTTGGCATGGATGTTCCTCCTTAAAGGGGTTAGAAAAATTAAAAATTAATTGGCTGATGCTTTTGTTTGTGCTGCCCGCTGCCTGCAGTCCTCACAATAGCCGGTCAGGCAGAGCCGTTTTCCGGTTATGGTACAGGTTTGTGTGATCGATTCCGGCAGCAGGAGCTGTTCCAGGTCGGGATCATGAAAATCAAAAATTGTATTGCAGGACAGGCAGTAAAAATGGTGGTGGTCTTCCCGGTTGGGATCAAATCTTCTGGGATCGCCCTGGCCTTCCACAACATCAATCATCTGAATCCGGGCAAAGGTGATCAGGGTGCGGTTCACCGTATCCAGAGAAATGTTGGGAAAGCTGTGCAAAAGAAGTTTATGGATACGGTCTGCGCTGGGATGCTCTTTTGAGTTTTTCAGCGTTTCATATACTGCTAAGCGCTGGGGCGTTATCTTCAATCCATGGGCTTTGCACTGTTGTGTGAACCGGTCCACACTGATATCCTCTTTCTTATTCATTTTAATAATTAAATAGGATTAATACGTATTTGTCAAGAGATTTTTTTAGAAAAATATGGGCCAACCTGTTATACTGCGCAATATTTGCAAAATTTTCAGGAGGGACCATGGGAAAAATGGGTTTATGCCGGGGTGTTCTGGTGGCCATCGCTATTTTGTGTACAACTGTTTTGGGCCATGCACTGGACAGCCAGCAGATTTCTGATCTGAAACAGGCGGCACGTCAGGGTGATACCCGGGCCATGCGGGAACTGGCCATGGTATATTATGAGGGTGACGGGGTGCTCAAGGATCCTGTCATGGCCAAATGCTGGATCAGGCAGGCTTATGACCTGGGGGACAAACAGGCAAAAAGGCTCTGGAACGATCTTGCATTGTGGGAATATGCAGGAGATTGCACTGATCTGCCTTCTTTTCGGCAGGATATGGTCACAAACCGCATGGGGGACCGCTGGCAGGAACCTGTCACCGGCATGGTGTTTATTTGGATTCCAGGGGGATGTTTTCACATGGGGTGCCACAAAAATGCCGGCAAATGCCGGAATGATGAACTGCCTGCCCACCGAAGCCCAGTGGGAATATGCCTGCCGGAACAGGGGCCGCAGGATGCCCTATGCCTGGGGAAAAGAGGATTTCATGCCCAAGGCCAACTGCGGCAGTTGCGACAGCGGCACTTTTCAGGGGTGCACCGCACCGGTGGACAGTTTTTATGCCAGCGACCTGGGGCTGTACCACATGGGCGGCAATGTCGCAGAATGGTGCAGGGATGTCTATGATAAAAATGGTTACCAGGACCATGGGTCAGACAGGTACGGTTTTAAAGAGAACGGACGGCCCCGGGTGGTCCGGGGCGGGGCATACAGTGACAATGTGTCAGCCACCGGCTGTACCCGCCGCCAGGGCATGATGCCGGCCATGAAAAGCGAACGGGTGGGGTTCCGGCTGGTGGTTAAAAAGCGGTATTAAAAACAGACCGGATAAAGCCATTCAGGGCATCAAAAGAAATTTTTTCCACCCTGGCGCACCCCATGGCTTCCAGGAACACATAGTGCAAAAAATGCCCCTGCTTTTTTTTGTCCCGGCCGGCCGCATCCATTATTTTAGCAGCATCGTAATGCAGGTCCGTGGGCAGGCCAAGCCCCTGGAGCAGGGCAAAAATGCGGTCCACCTCCCGGGAGCTGATCCACCCTTTTTTCATGGAAAAAACAGCAGCTGCTGCCATGCCCCGGGAAACTGCCCGGCCGTGTCCACACGGGTCGATTTTTTCAATGGCATGGCCGATGGTATGTCCGAAATTGAGTTTACGCCGCTCACCGGTTTCATGTTCATCCTGCTGCACCACCCGGGATTTGATGGCCACAGAATCAGACACCAGGTGCAATATGATCAGGGGGTCCAGTTTCAGGGCTTTTTCCTGGTTTTTTTCGATAAAGGCCAGCAGATCAGCATCGGCAATCAAGGCATGTTTGACAATTTCGGCCAGGCCGTTGGAAATTTCATCCTGGGGCAGGGTCTTGAGCATCTCCAGATCACAGATCACAAAACCGGGCTGGTTGAACACCCCCACCATGTTCTTGAAAGCAGACAGATTGACACCGTTTTTGCCCCCCAGGCTGGCATCCACCTGGGACAGCAGGGAGGTGGAAACAAACCCGAAATCCACCCCCCGCAGGAAAATGGAGGCCACAAATCCGGTTATATCGCAGACAATGCCGCCGCCGATTCCCAGAATGAAACAGGACCGGTCACATCTTAGATCCACCAGCCGGGTGAGGATATATTCCACTGTGGCCAGGGTTTTGATCTGTTCACCCGTACCGATGGATATCACTGGTCCTTTGGGAAAGGCATGGCCATAAAGGGTTTTTATGTTTTCATCGGTGATGATCACCAGCGGCTGGTTTGGCAGATATGCCCCGACGTTGGCCAGGCGTTCCCCCACATGGATTGCGGAATCACCCCATTTGCCCTGTATGTGAAGGGTTTTCACGAAGCTTCAATGATGGTTCTGAAGGCCCGCATTTTTTCCATAACCTGTGCAAACTGGTCCGGATACAGAGACTGGGCCCCGTCACTCAATGCCTCTTCCGGGTGGTTGTGGACCTCGATCATGAGACCGTCCACCCCTAAGGCGGCAGATGCATAGGCCAGCCAGACCACTTGGTCCCTGACCCCGGCGGCATGGCTGGGATCCACAATCACCGGCAGGTGGCTTTCTTTTTTTACTGCCGGCACAACAGACAGATCCAGGGTATTTCTGCTGTGGCGCACAAAGGTCCGGACTCCGCGTTCACACAGAATCACATTGGTGTTGCCCTCTTCCATGATATATTCCGCCGCCATGAGCCATTCTTCGAGCATGGCAGACATGCCCCGCTTCAGGATGACCGG
>JAABTU010000012.1 GCA_011389715.1 Desulfotignum sp. | reverse complement strand
CAGATCCGGCTGTTCGGCGGGGTGCCGGTGCGCATTGCTGCCAGAGAGGAAAACCGGTTCAAGATCGACCCCGAAGAGGTGGCACAGGCCATCACCCCGAAGACCAAGGCATTTATCCTCAACACGCCCTCCAACCCCACCGGTGCCATATTTGACAGGGAGATCCTGGAAAAAGTAGCAGCCATATGCCAGAAGCATGGCGTTATTGTCATTTCCGACGAGCCTTATGAGCACATCCTGTTTGACGGCAACAACCATGTGTCCATCGGCAGCCTGGACGGAATGCAGGATCTGACGGTTTCCATCTACACCCTGTCCAAATCCTATGCCATGACCGGGTGGCGGGTGGGGTATGTGGCGGCCCATAAAGCCATTATCGCGGAGATGGAAAAACTCATGGAGCACATGGTGTCCGGAGTCACCAGTGTGGCCCAGCGGGCGGCCCTGGCCGCCATTGACGGATCCCAGGACTGTGTAAAACAGATGGTAAAAAGATATGCCAAACGCAGAGATCTTGTGGTTGACGGATTGAACAGCATCAAGGGTATCTCCTGCATCAAACCGGAATCCACGTTCTACGCCTTTGCCAACATCTCATCATTTGGCATGTCCTCCTGGGAGTTTGCCCGGCATATGGTGGAAAACCACAAGGTGGCAATGGTACCGGGATCCATTTTCGGTGAAAACGGCGAAGGATATGTCAGAATTTCTTTTGCCACCAGTTCTGCAAATCTGGAAGAGGCATTGAAACGCATAGAAAAAGGAGTGGCAAAATGACCCTTTTTTCCCGCACCGAATACCTGGACCGCATCAAAAGGACCAAGGCAGCCATGGCAGACCAGGGCATGGGCCTGCTGGTGGTGTGTGATCCGGCCAATATGAATTATCTCACCGGGTATGACGGCTGGTCCTTTTATGTGCCCCAGGCAGTTCTGGTGATCGACGACCAGGAGGAACCGGTGTGGATCGGAAGAAACATGGACCGCAATGGTGCCATGCACACCGCGTTCATTAAAGAACAAAACATGATCGGATACCCGGATGACTATGTCCAGTCCCCGGTCAAACACCCCATGAACTTTATGGGAGATGTTATCAGGCAGAGAGGCTGGGACAAAAAAACCATTGGCGTGGAGACCGATGCCTATTACTACACCGCCAGAAGTGATGCGGAGCTGAAAAAAACCCTGGGAAAAGACACACTGGCAGACGCCAATCTGCTGGTGAACTGGGTGCGCATCATCAAGTCCGATGCTGAAATCACCCTGATGCAGCAGGCTGGCAAAATTGCGGAAAAGGTGATGGCCACGGCATTGGAAAACCTGGTGCCCGGCCAGCGGGAATGCGATGCCGTGGCAGCGGTGTTCCAGGCCCAGGCAGCAGGAACTCCCGAATTCGGCGGGGATTATCCGGCCATCGTGCCCATGATGCCCACGGGAGAAAAAACCTCGGCCCCCCATCTGACCTGGACCGATGATCCCTACCAGGCAAACCAGGCCGTGAACCTGGAGCTGGCCGGATGCCGGCACCGGTATCACTGCCCCATTGCCCGCACCGCTTTTCTGGGACCAAACCCGCCGCAGAAACTGTCGGATCTGGCAGACATCACTGTGGAGGGATTGAACCTGACCCTGGATACCATCACACCGGGCATGACCGGTGAAGATGTGGAGCGGGTGTGGCGCAGCCATATCGCAAAAAAGGGGTTTGAAAAAGAATCACGCATCGGGTATTCCATGGGCCTGAACTATCCGCCGGACTGGGGGGAGCACACCGCCAGCCTGCGGCCCGGGGACAAAACCGTTCTGGCACCGGGCATGACCTTTCACATGATTCTGGGCATGTGGATGGACAATTTCGGGTTTGAGTGCTCGGAATCTTTCCGGATCACAGCCACTGGTACTGAAACCTTTGCCACGTTTGACCGCAAACTGTTCGTCATCAGTTAAAGGTGCTTTCATGACTCATGACCCGGCAAATCAGGCATGGATAGACCAGCAGATCACGGAACTGGAACCGGAAATCATTCGGTTGTACCGGCATTTTCACCAGCACCCGGAACCGGGGTTCAAGGAGTTCCAGACCGCTGCGTTCATCGAAACCTATCTGACAGACCTGGGACTGACACCGTACCGGGTGGCCGGCACCGGTGTGGTGACAGTGCTGGATTCAGGGCGGCCCGGCCCCACCCTGATGCTCAGAGCCGACATGGATGCCCTGCCTGTCACCGAAGCCACCGGCCTTTCCTATGCATCTCAGAATCCCGGAGTGATGCATGCCTGCGGCCACGACGCCCACATGGCCATGCTCCTGGCAGCAGCCAGCGTGCTTTGCCGGCACAAGGATGCCTTTTCGGGCCGGATCAAGCTGGTGTTCCAGCCCAATGAAGAGGTGGCCGGCGCCATTCACATGATCCACCAGGGGGTCCTGGAAAACCCGAACGTGGATGCAGCCATGGGCATTCACATCTGGAGCCAGATCCCTTCGGGGCGGGTGGGCATCTCTTCGGGCACGGTCATGGGGGGGCTGGATGTATTTAAAATCAGAATCACCGGCAAAGGGGGCCACACCGGATATCCCCACAAGGCAGTGGATCCGGTGATCGCTGCCGCGGGCGTGATCCAGGCGGTCCAGGCGGTCCAGACCCGGGAAATGGATGCACAGGAACCCTGCGTCATCATGTTCGGCAAAATTGCAGCCGGAGAAAAAGCCAATATTATCCCCTCCCATGTGGACCTGGAAGGCACCATCCGGTTTCTGCATGCAGCCCCGGAAGACAGCCCGGACAATCCTACCCAGAAATTCATCCGCATCTGCGACCACATCTGCGATGCCCACATGTGCACCTGCAAAATTGACATTGACCATGAAAACATCCCCCTGGTCAATGACGATGCCATGGTACTGCTGGCCAAAAAAACAGCCGTTCAGGTGTTCGGCAGCCCGGATGTCATTACGCCTGCCCGGTATATTCCCAGTGAAGATTTCAGTGAATTCACATCCCGGGTACCCGGGGTGTTTGTATTTTTGGGATGTGCGGATTCTGAAAAGGGAACCGACATCCCCCACCACAACCCGGAATTCAGAATCGATGAATCCGTATTACAAAAAGGAGCGGCATTACATGTCCATGGTGCCCTGGCCTATCTGAACGGATAAGGCACGCCATGGTAATTACATCATACTTTTTACCCATACATTAAAAAGAGGAGAACGCCATGAAACAGACACTTTCCAAACTGGCAATCATTTTTCTGGCAGGAATTTTCTGCCTGACA
Organism: Desulfotignum sp.; assembly: GCA_011389715.1. Taxonomy (GTDB): domain Bacteria; phylum Desulfobacterota; class Desulfobacteria; order Desulfobacterales; family Desulfobacteraceae; genus Desulfotignum. Next base: position 5,523 of record JAABTU010000012.1, on the reverse strand, counting down.
GCCTCCCATGCCTTTGCTGCCAACTATGCGGGCAAACCCATCAAGGCAAAACTGGCATCAGAAGAACTTGAAGGCGATTTTATGACCGTGTGGGCCAGAAATTTTTCAGATCACATGAAAAAATGGTCCGACGACAAAATTGACATCAATGTCTACCCTTACGGCACCCTGGGAGCCCTCGGCGATATCAATGAACTGGCCCAGATGGGAGTGGTGGAATACGTATTCTCCGATTATGCCTGGATCTCTGCCTTTGTTCCCCAGGCCCAGGTTTTGGCCCTCAACTACATCTTTCCCACAGAAGACGTTCCTGAAACCATTGACTGGATCGTGCGCAACGGAGAATTTTTCCCCCTGCTGGAAAAAGCGTTCCGGAAAAACGGGCTGGTACCCCTGGCTGTCATGTTTGAAGGATGGCAATGGGTGACCTCCAACAAAAAAATCACCTCTCTTTCAGACCTCAAGGGGCAGAAACTGCGGGTCATGTCCTCAAAACTGCTGGTGGAAGACTACAAAGCCTATGGTGCGGTTCCCACCCCCATGGATTACGGCGAGGTATACTCCGGTCTGCAGATGGGGCTTATTGACGGACAGGTCAATCCGTTGTTCGCCATTAACAGCATGAAATTCTATGAAGTGCAAAAATACTGCACCCAGCTCAAGAGTGAACCTTTTTTGGGTATTCCCACCGTGAACCAGGAATTTTTCGACAGCCTGCCCCAAAATGTCCAGGATGAAATGAAAAAATTCTGGGTGGATGCCATTATTCCGGCCGGTAAATGGATCACGGAAAAGAATGCCGCCGACAAAAAAAAGATGCTGGCAGCCAAACCCGAACTGGAATTCAATGTGCTGGATGATGCCGCCATTGCTGAATTCAAGGCCGCAGCCCAAACCGTATATCCCAAATTTACCGAAATTGGCGGGGAAGGGGCTGATGAAATTCTGGCAGCCCTGCTCAAGGATGTGGAAAATGCAAAAAAAGCCTTGAAATAAAACGTAAAAAAAAAGGCAGCCCTGTCAACCGGGGCTGCCCCGCACCTTAACACCAGAGGCACACCATGAACCCTTTGCAGCAAAAACCCGCCCGGACCCGGCTCCAGCAGTTCAACCATATTATCGGGGTTCTGGTCAACGGATTGGAGGTCTCCATCCTGGTATCCTGCGTGGCTGCCCTGGCCATCCTTCTCATGGCCAATGTGTTTGCCCGCACCTTTTTTCAAAGTCTGTATTTTGCAGAAGAAGTCTCCATGTTCCTGGTCATGCTCATCACCTTTACCGGGGTGAGCTACGGGGTGAGAAAAGCCCGCCACATACGCATGGGGGCATTTTTAGATGCCATGCCCCCGAAAATGGAAAAAACCTTTATCATGATCATCTGTCTGGTTTCTGCCGTTGTCATGGGCATCATGTGTATCTCTTCCTGGGATTACCTGATGAATGCCATGTCCAGGGAACACATGACACCGGCGCTGCGGGTGCCCAAATGGACTTTTTATGTGATCATACCCATCGGTTTCGGCCTGGCCGGTATCCAGTATTTTCGCACCATCATCAAAAATTTCACGGAACCGGATCCCTGGCAGTCTCCGGACCAGCAAAGCGAATATGAAGATGAAATCACAGGAGGGCCCTAAACCATGATGCTTTTCGGACTCAGTCTTCTGTTTATGCTGTTGTTCGGGTTTCCCTTCATGGTCACCCTGCTGGGATCCTTGATTCTCTATATCGCTGTGTACATGCCCGAAATGGCCCCAAGAATGCTGGTCACCATGGTTCAGCAGGTCATCACCGGAGTCACCCCGCCGGCCCTGGTCTGCGTGCCCATGTTTATTCTGTCAGCATCCATTATCACCTCCGGGGAATCGGCTTTTCGACTGATCCGCATGATCAAGGTATTTGTAGGCCATCTGCCCGGAGGCCTGCCCATCACCACCAACGCATCCTGCACCCTGTTCGGGGCGGTCTCCGGGTCCACCCAGGCCACGGTGGCCGCTATCGGCGGCACCATGCGGCCCATGCTCCTGGATGCGGGCTATAAAAGCTCCTTTACCCTGGGGCTGATCATCAATTCCAGTGACATTGCCTTTCTCATCCCCCCCAGTATCGGGTTCATCGTATACGGGGTTGCCACCTCCACCTCCATCGGCATGCTGTTTCTGGCAGGTATTCTGCCGGGGTTGATGATACTGGTGATGTTTTCCATCTACTGCTATTTTTATTCAAAAGTCAAAAATGTGGGGACCTTGCCCAAAGCAACCACTGCCGAACGTATTGATGCCATCAAAGGGGGCCTGCCGGTAATCGGATTTCCCTTGATCATTGTTGGCGGTATTTACACCGGGATTTTCAGTCCTACGGAAGCGGCGGCTGCCGCTGTTTTTTACGCCCTGATCCTTGAAACCATTATTTACAAAAGCCTGACCTTTGAACGGATCCTGGATGCCTTTCTCCAGACAGGGGTGATCACCGGGGTGGTATTCATCCTGGTAGGAGCGGGCCAGGCATTTTCCTTTCTCATTGGATTTCTCCAGCTGCCGGACCAGTTTTTGCCCCCGCTGTTCGGCACCGATCCCTCCATGCTCCGGGTGATCACCATCGTGGTGGTGGTATATTTTGTGGCCTGCATGTTTGTGGACCCCATTGTGGCTATCTTTATTTTAAGCCCAATATTTCAGCCCTATGTGGTGGGTGCAGGCGTGGACCCTATTCTGCTGGGCACCCTGGTTACCCTCCAGGCAGCCATCGGCTCCGCCACTCCGCCGTTCGGGTGTGACATTTTCACAGCCCAGCTTATTTTCCGACGGCCCTACCTGGAGGTGATCGGCCATGCACTGCCTTTTTTGCTCATCCTGATTCTGGCAACAGCCCTGCTCATCACCTTTCCCCAGATCGCGTTGTTTTTGCCCAACCTGGCCATGGGGGGATAACCAAAAAACAGATAACTGCCGGAAACCAGATGAAATACACCATCAAAAATCAGCAGGTATCCTATGGGGAAGCCATGGGCATACTGCTGCTGGACTCGGTCATCCCGTTTATTCCGGGAGATGTGGCCAATGCAACAACATATGACTTTCCCGTGCGGTTCAAAAAAGTGCCCGGCTTTACCGTGGCAAGGGCCATGGGAAAAGATGACACCATTTATGCGGGTCTGCTGGCATCGGCCCGGGATCTGGCTGCCAACGGGGTTCGGGCCGTCACAGGAGACTGCGGATTCATGGCCCTTCACCAGCAGCGGCTGCAACAGGATCTGGGGCTGCCGGTGTTTTTATCTTCCCTGCTCCAGATCCCCTTTATCCGACACCTGGTACCGGCCGGCGCCGGTATCGGCATTATCACCGCCGGCAGCCAGAATTTAACCCCGGCATTTTTTGCGGATATCAAAATTCCCTTTGGCCCGGACCTGGTGATCCAGGGCCTGGAAAACTGCCCGGAATTTGCCTCTGCCGTTCTGGCGGAAAAAGGAAGCCTGGATGCGGATAAAATCCAGGATGAGGTAACGGCAGCTGCCCTGGCCTTGGGCAGCCGGGGTGTGGGCGCCATCCTGCTGGAATGCAGCGTGTTGCCCCCCTATGCCCGGGCCGTGCACCAGGCTACGGGCCTGCCGGTGTTTGATTACATCACCATGACCAATTATGTATTTAATGCCCTGGAGCCTCGCCGCTACCGCGGGTTCATGTGACAAAGCGATTCATCCACCCAGTCTCCAAGAACTGCCGGAGGCGCCTGATTAATGGTATTCAAACCTTTACTTTAAGATATTTCAAAGTTATAATTCGAAATATCTTAAAGTAAGGAGGCCGATATGTGGATTGAACGTCAGATCAAAGACCGGGTGAACCGCTGTGTACAGTCCCGACCATCTATCCTTGTAACCGGAGCCAGGCAGACGGGAAAAAGCACGCTGCTTCAGCACATGTTCCCTGACACCACCTATATCACCTTTGATTATCTGCAACAGGTGGAAGCAGCCAGGGAAGCACCGGAACAGTTTCTCTCCCGGTTTCTGGATCCGGTGATTCTCGATGAAATCCAGTATGTCCCTGAATTATTCCGGGAGTTGAAAATTGTCATCGACAATCATCGAGAGCGTTATGGCTGGTGGATCATGACCGGCTCCCAGCAGTTCTCACTCATGGAACAGGTCAGCGAGAGTCTGGCCGGAAGGATCGCCCTGCTCCGCCTTGAAACCCTGAGCGCCATGGAGCTGCGGCAGGCACAGGTCCCTGATCCGGACCGGTTTCTTTTCCGGGGTGGATATCCGGAATTGTGGGCCAACAAACACCTGACCATGACCGATTTTTTTGAAAGTTACGTCCGCACCTATGTGGAACGGGACCTGAAAACCATTATCGATGTAAAAAACTTGAGCGATTTCAGACGGTTTTTCAGGGTGGCGGCCACCCGGGCCGGCCAGCTGCTCAATTACCGGGGTCTGGCTGCAGATGTCGGGGTTTCCGACGTCACCATCAAAAAATGGATCCATGCCCTGGAGATCAGCGGCCTGATTTACCTGCTGCCGCCTTTTTACGCCAATATCGGCAAACGCCTGGTCAAATCCCCGAAACTGTATTTCGGTGATCACGGTCTGCTGTGTCACCTGCTGGGCATCGACAGTGACGCGCAATGGCATGACCACCCCCACAAAGGCAGCCTCTGGGAAAATCTGGTGATGATGGAACTGATCAAAACCCTGGATCTTCATCCGGGCACGGACCTGTTTTTCTACAGGGACCAGAACGGAGTGGAGATCGATTTTCTCATTGAAAAAAATGACCGCCTGATTCTGATGGAAACCAAAGCCGGGGAGCGGTTTGCCCCGGAAAAGCTGCACTTCAGCCGGGTCAGCCCCCTGCTGGGCAACCGGTACCAGCGGGTTCACAACCTGCTGGCCCTGAACATGCCGGGAAAAGACATATTGCCCCGAAAACAGTTTGTGTGCTTCAACCCGTTGCATACCAGCCCGGCCGCTGCGGCCGACAGTCAGTCATCTGCCTGAAAATATCGATGCAGCGCTTTATCCCAAAGCCACTGCCTGTCTTTCAGCGGCCGACTGCCGGGCTGCGCCCCGGCGTTTCTTCTGGGCGCTGACACGGTCCACAGACACAAATTCCACGGCATTGACTTCACAGAATCGTACACACTGGGGATCCCCGCCGCACAGGTCACACTTGAACACCTGGCGGGTGGTGGGGTTGTACCCCATGGCACCAAAGGGACAGATGCCCACGCAGGACCGGCATCCGATGCATACATCCTGGTCCACTTTTAAAAAACCGAAGTCCGGGTCCCTGGAAATGGCCCGTACCGGACACACATTCATGCAGGGCGCATCTTCACACTGCTTGCAGATCACAGGGATATAGATTCCCTCCTGTTCCCATTTTACCACCTGTATCCGACTTTTGGCCGGGTTTGACACCCCTTCGTGCATGACGGAACATACCTGTTCACACAGACGGCAGCCCGTGCATTTATCCGCATCAACTGTCAGAAATTTCTCCATTGTTTTCTCCTCAT
>JAABTU010000022.1 GCA_011389715.1 Desulfotignum sp. | reverse complement strand
GCTGATCTTTTTTTCCAGCTCCGGATATCGCTGCAATGCATTGCGAAAAGCCAGCAGCCTTTCAGGGATACCTTTGCTGTAATCCAGGCGGTCCACACCGAGAATCAGGTGGTCTGACGTAAATACAGTGCGGATTTCAGCCACTCTTTTTTCCACGGCCCGGGTGCCGGCCTGTTTTGCAAATTCAGTGTAATCAATACTGATGGGGAAATTGCCCACCCGGACTCTGCGGCCGTTGACCTCGGTGGTAAGGACCTGTCCTCTTCCCTTTATTTTTATGTGCTTGAGCATGGCGTGTACGCATTGAACAAAATTGCGCCGGTCTCTTTGGGTCTGAAAACCGATCAGGTCATAACACAAAAGAGATTCTAGAATCTGAAACCGCCAGGGAAGCTTGAGAAAAAGATCCAGCGGCGGAAACGGGATGTGAAGAAAAAATCCGATTTTTGCGGTTGCTTTTACATCCCGCAATGCCTGGCCTACCCCCATTAAATGGTAATCATGCACCCAGATGTGATCATCTCGGGTTTTAATGTTCCGGGCAATGGAGCGGGCAAATATTTTATTGACTTTCTGGTAAGCGCTCCAATAGGCAGGAGAAAAGTCACACCGGGTCTGCAGGTCATGAAACAAAGGCCACAAAACTTGATTTGAAAACCCGATATAATAATCATTTACCAGGTTTTCAGATAAGAAGACCGGTTCAAAGGTATAGCCAAAATCCCCGGCCGCACGGGCAAATACGGTTTCCAGCTCTTTTTTATTGTGTGTCTGCAAAGTGCCCGGCCACCCGATCCATAACCCGCCGCGGTCCCGTAACACCGGTGCCAGCGCCGTTATCAGGCCGCCGGATCCCTGTTCTGCCTGCCACTGGTCTTTATCATCTTTGGACAGGACAATGGGCAGACGGTTGGATACGATGATCAACCTGTTTTTTTTATACGCTTTTTTATCATTTTCTGTTTCTTTATGCATCTTTTTAGCCTTTGATATCAGGAGTCTGTTTTCACCAGGTTCTTTCACTTACCCGGCTGATAAGAAGATACCAATATTCCCTTTAGAAAGGAATAAAGAATTTCCCCCATTTTCAGACATTTGATGCTGTAGAAAAGGTTGTTTGATGTGAATGTTTTTGCCGCTGGATGATCCAGGGGCCGGGATTTATGAATGTACCATGCCTTTTTCAATGGCGATGGCGGTCAGCTGAGAAACATTGTTAACTGACAGCTTGCCCATGATGTTGGCCCTGTGGCGTTCAATGGTTTTGGGGCTGTTGCACAGCAGGTTGGCGATCTCTTTGCTGGTATAGCCTTCGGCCACCAGTTTCAGCACTTCTTTTTCCCGCTGGGTAAGGGTGTCCCATGAACTGCGTTCTTTAAGATTTTTTTTTCCTTCAAGATATCCTTCCATGACTTTGCCGGCGATGCTGGGACTGATATATGTTTTCCCCGATGAAACCAGCCGGATGGCTTTTAAAAGGTCATCCTGGGACGAATCTTTAAGACAGTAGCCTTGCACGCCGCTTTTAAAACATTCCAGGATAAAGTCATCTGTGTCATGAATGGTCAAAGCAAGGATCTTGATATCCGGTATCTGGCGTTTGATTTCTCTGATGGCTGAAAGGCCATCCATTTTCGGCATGGACAGGTCCAGCATTGCCATGTCTGGATGATGTTCCAGGCAGTGCGCAATGGCTTCAAATCCGTCTGCCGCCTCGGCAACAACCTCCAGCGTATCATCACAATTGATCATCAGGCACAATCCTTCCCTGAGTAATTTGCTGTCTTCTGCGATCACAATACGTGTTTTTTCCATGATGGCTCTCTGTCTAAGCGGTTATTTGTCCATGCACACAACAAGGATAAAATAATCTAACGCGGGAAACCCGCAACCCATTTGTCCCTTCTCATTTTCTTGTTTTTTTAAAAGAAACTGAGGAGTAAGGTACTAATAGCAAAAACAAAGGCCAAAGGCAATGATTATTGATTTCAGCCGGTGCCCCTCCTCAATTTCTTGTTTTTTTACAGGATTTTTTACAGGAACTGAGGAGTAAGGCACGAATGGCGGCTTTAAATGGCATACCGCAGAATAAGGGCCAGGATCAGTCCGGCCAGCAACATCCAGAAAAAAAATCCCAAAGTTACAGCAGCAACCTCTTCTGCCTCATTTTCCGCCCGGGCCTGCCGGAACGCTTCTTTTTTGTTCCGTGGGGGTCTGGGGGGCACCGCAGCTGCTAAGAGCAAAGCAAAAAACAATCCGAAAAAAAGAAAAGGCAGCCAGGCATATCCCAGGCTGACAGGTCCATAGGGACGAACCCATGCCCCGCCTGCCCATGTAAATAAAAACAGCAGCAGGGCAAACCATATCCAGCCTTCCCAAGGTCCGATCCTGCGCAGAAAATAAAAAGGCAGCATAATTATGATGGTAAGAACAAATGCGGTCAACAGATCAGCAATAACATGATTTTTTCCCTTTCTTTGTAAATTGTCCGGCCCTGTCCGGCATATGCAGGTTATTGTCAGTACCTTGGCGGACAGGGCAGACATCAAGTGTTGTCGGTTACGGGTTTATTGTATGCTGGATATTGTAAGCTCATTGTCCACAATCACGGCACCCCCCTGTTCCTGCATCAGTTCTTCTTCAATGGTAATTTCAATATTGGTATCTGTTACATCCAGCGCGGCCAGTCAAATCCCGCCGCCCGCAAGCATGAAAAAAAACACTGCCATAATGGCAAAGCTAACGGTTTTGTCTCATTTTTTGGTGTAAGTCGCATTGCACACTCCTGTGTTTTTGGTTTATAAGATTGCATACTCGCATCAAGCACTTGTGTGATTTGCAGTACAAAAAGTACCTGAATTCCGGCTGTACCGTAAATGCGGTAAATTCTGTATTTGCAATTGAAAAAAGGTGTATCCCTGATTGTTTTTTGGCAGAATATTTACCGGGCATGGTGGATTGGGGCAGCACTGGTATGGAAAAAGTAGTGCCCCGAGTGTTGCAGGAATACAGAGCAGTTGTTTGACCAGTTTGACTGGGTTGTGCGATCTACAAGATCTACAGGTCCGGATTGCCAAATATACAGGGTTTTTCCTATGGATCAGCCGCTGTCGGGCATATTATCATACATATCATACAGATGATTGATAAAAATTTCATCTGCTGCAAGGAGATGCAAGGAAAGGGAAAAACGGGATGCAAATTGAAATTACCCAGATGTCAAGCACGCTGCTTTCTGTCGGCGGTATTTTTTTATTGGGATTTGCCGCTGATCTGGCCGGCCGCTACACACCGCTGCCCCGGGTAACACTTCTACTCCTCTGCGGTTTGCTCTTCGGACCAGCTGGACTTGACCTGCTGCCTCACCGGTTTGTCAATGAATGGTTTCCCCTGCTGACCCATATTGCACTGTGCATGGTGGGATTTCTTTTAGGGGAAAAGATCACGCTTTCGGCCATCCGTGAAAGGGGGAGATCCTTGCTGTGGATATCCGTCGGTCAGGCAATGTGTGCCAGCCTATTGGTGGGTATGGTGTTGTTCCTATGGGGGCGGCTCCGGCGTTCGCCCTGATAATGGCCGGAATTGCCCCTGCCAGTGCGCCGGCAGCCATTTTCGATGTTGTGAAGGAAACCGGAAAAAAACCACACTTTACAAATATTTTACTGGGTCTGCTCATCGGTCTGCCCATGGCCTTTCTCACAGGACGGATTCGACCGGGAGAACCCACCCAGGCCGAAGCCCTGGGACTGGTGATAACCTGTGCCGGCATTGCGGTACTGCTCGATTTGTCCTCTATCCTTGCGGCCATGGTCATGGGAAGTACAGTGGCAACACTAGCCAGTCACCATGATCATCCGTTCAATGAAATAAACGAAATTGAATGGCCTTTCATGATCCTTTTTTTCCTGCTGGCCGGTGCTTCTTTGCATATTGAAAAACTGGCTGCCGTTGGAATGATCGGGCTGCTTTATATTATTGCCCGAATAACAGGCCTTTACAGCGGTGCCAGACTTTCTGGCCACCTCGTCAATGCAGATACTGTGGTAAAAAAATGGATTGGGTGCTGCCTGTTTCCCCAGGCCGGTGTGGCACTGGGGATGGCACTGCTGGCAACGGAGCGGTTTCCTGAATTAAAGGATCTGATATTACCGGTCATCATAGGCTCCACCGTAATTTTCGAAATAATCGGACCCGTCATTATACGGCACGTGCTCAATAAAATAAGCAATACAGAAAAGACCTGATACGGGAGATATGGTGTGTTTCAGTCAGATCATGTCAGGTTTTGTAAGCATCGACCACGGCAAAGGGCATGCATTCCCGGATATTGGCACAGTAAATATCTGCAGAAAATGCATCACTGATCCGGCCGGGATATTTTTTCAATAGTTGCGCCTGCGGTTTCTCTGCCGGTGCCTTTCACCGCTAAATCTCCTAAAGAAATTATATCGATCCTCACATGTGCTGTTCCAAATGCCAGATTGAAACTTCGACAATGGCAGGCATTCGCAATCTATACCCAGAACGGCAGATACTATTCACTGCCACAGATGCCCCTGTTTGACTATTATAGCTTGTGGCGTTACAAGGAGGGCAAAGCCCCTGGAGACTGATGCGCAGAACCTGGCGGAGCTGACAAGCCAGGCAGAGGGGTTTGCTGATAAGATACTGCCGGTGCTGCGGGCGCTGGGGTGATTTAATACCCCAGCTTCTTGAGGATTTCTTTTATTCTTTTGGCGGAAATGTCGGGCTGATCCAGTTTGGAATAGATCGTGACCAAAAATATTTTTTCCCTGGTTTTCAGATAATAAATACACCGATAGCCTGAACGCTTTCCTTTCCGGATGTCGGTGTTTTGTATCCTCACTTTGAAAACAGTCAAATTGGCACCGGGGATCTGATCGCCCGGTAGGTCTCCATTTTCCAACTGGTCAATAATCGGCTGGATATCAGATCGTATTGACCGGTACTTCTTTATTCAGAGGGGGCATAACAGGCAGGTGGTATTTGTATCAAATGCTGATTACCAGTATTATCTTGACACCCTTGTGGAGTGGAAGGAAAAGCTGGGGTGTCAAATTTATGCCTTTTGCCTGATGACCAACCATGTTCATCTCATTATTAATCCTGGAAAGGAGGTGAAAACACTTTCACAGCTCATGAAGCGTGTGAACGGCCGGCAGACAAGATATATTAATAAAATGGAAAAACGTACTGGAAGTTTATGGGAAGGCCGGTATAAGTCAAGCCCGATAAGTACAAGTGAATATCTTCTGTCCTGCAGCCGCTATATTGAATTAAATCCTGTAAGGGCGGGCATGGTCTCTGGTCCTGAAGATTATCCCTGGTCAAGTTATCAGAGCAAGGTGGGCATAAGGTCCTTGAAATGGCTGGATTATGATTCATGCTATATGGAACTGGACAGTTCCCGGGAGAATCGGGAAAAAAAATATGAGCAGTGGGTGAATGGCATCATTCCCCAGGGCGAATGGGAATTGATGCGGCAATCGCTTCAACGGGGGCAGTTGACCGGCAGCAAAAAGTTTGTCGACCAAATTGAAGAAAAATTAAACCAGCGTGTTGAGTTTCGAGGGCCGGGAAGGCCGAAGAAAAATAAATAGAAAATGTGACAGGTAAACGCACTGGTATTTTGACTGAATGGGTATAAAATTGTGAACAGAGGATATAAATAAATCTGTCCCCATTTTCGTGTCCCCTTTTTCCTTCTTTTTCTCTTTTTCTCGCAATGCCGCTATCAATATTTTGACCCTGGGGCTACAGGGTCAGGTCTGTCAGGTCCAAGAAGCCCCCACTAAAGCGGTAGCTTAGTGGCGGGAGTAGTCACTGATGACGCGGTCGGCCGGTCGGTTACCGTTGCATTCATTGACAGGAGGATTGCAGCAGACCCCTATTTCTGCCGCCATGAAAAAAAACCTTGTATGTTTGTTTTTCCGCCGCACCTGGTCAGGTCTGTATTGACCTTTTTGGGAAAAAAAGCGATATAGGGCCGTGGAGACGGGAAAGCTACAAAAGATTCTGAACTGGCATCCGGTGATATCGGCTGTGCAGGGATTGAACAGACGGTGGTCTGGTATGTAAACTGGAAAAACGCCACATCCAAAGGTGACTAGATGAAGAAAATGATGCAGACCATGGGCGTGACAAAAATGCCGTATAATGGGTCCTAAGATATGATGGCTGTACTGTTGGGTTTTCTGCTGGGATATTCGGGTGCATGGCTAGTGATGCGTTTCGGCGGCAGGCTGGGCACCATGGATATGCCCAGCAGCAGAAGCTCGCACCATAAAGAAGTTCCCAAGGGAGCGGGATTGGGTATTCTGGCGGCCCTTGTTTTTGTAAGCCTGATGCTGCAGATTCCTGTGTTTATTTGGGTGCCGGCCCTGGTGATATCTCTGGCCAGTTTCTGGGGTGCGGACAAATATATTCTGCCTGTGTCACAGCGGCTGGTGATCCATTTTGGGTGCAGCCTGGTTTTTCTGGTTTTTTTCTTATCCTCGAAACAGGCGGATGCCCTGGCCTATGCTGCCTGGCTCCCGGTTCTTTTTTTTATTGTTGGGACGGCAAATTTTTACAATTTCATGGATGGCATAGACGGCATTGCCGGCATAACAGGGTTTCTTGCGTTTTTATTGACGGCTTTTTATGCCCGGCTTTCAGGCCTGGACCAGGCATTTTTTTACCTGGGCCTTGCCCTGGCGTTTTCATGTCTGGGATTTTTGTGTTTTAATATCCCCAGGGCAAAGGTTTTTTTAGGGGATGTGGGCAGCATTCTTCTTGGGTTTGTCTTTGCCTGTCTCATTGTGTTTTTATCACGGGATCTGTCGGATTTTATGGTCATGGCCGGGTTTTTGGCGCCGTTTTATTTTGATGAACTGTTTACCATGGTTGTCAGAATAAAACACAGAGATTCTTTGATAGCGCCCCATCGGAAGCATATCTACCAGATACTGGTAAACGAGGCCGGTATCTGGCACTGGAAAGTTGCGCTGGGATACGGCATGGTGCAGCTGGCCATCGGGGTGTCTGTGATCGCGATCCAGCCAAAGGGATGGGAGATTTTATTGGGCACATATTTTTTTTACGGCCTGATGTTTGCCGTATTCTCCATTATTGTCCGCAGAAAGTTTGTCGCTGATGAGAATTAAATTTACCAGAAATCTGCTGGTGGCGCTGCTGCTTGATGCTGTCCTTTTATGGGTATCATTTTATCTGGCCCATGTGATCCGTTTTGATTTTGGCGTGCCTGTCTGGGCCATGGAAAAATTCTGGAATCTTCTGGGTTTTGTTTTGGCGGGCAAGCTTGTCTGCTTTTATTTTTTTGATATGTACAAAGGCATGTGGCGGTATACCAGCATCAATGACCTGATGAATATCATCAAGGCATCCACCATTGCCAGTCTTGGCCTGATTGTGTTTGTTCTGTATAAAAACAGATTTGAAATGGTGTCCAGATCGGTATTTATCATTGATTGGTGCCTGACCATCATGCTGGTCATGGGCCTGCGGGTGTTTACTCGGCTGTGTTTTGAAAATTTTACTGAAAATGTCAGGATCCGGGACCTTTTCACTATGCTGCCCCTCATGTTTCGAAGAAAAAATCACAAGGGCCGGCGGATGCTGATTATCGGGGCCGGAGACTGTGGAGAGAAGATCTGCCGGCAGTTCCGGGAAAACCCTTCTGTCCAGTCCCATGTGAAGGGATTTCTGGATGATGATACCGCCAAGATCGGCAGAAAGATTCACGGGGTTCCGGTGCTGAATACAATAGATGCCTTGGAATCTGTGGTCAGCAGCATGGAAATAGAAGATGTTATTATCGCCATTCCTTCTGCCAATTCGGAACGGATGCGGTATATTGTGGATCTGTGCAAAAACGCGGATGTTGCCTTTAAAACCATTCCGGATATGGGTGAGCTGATAGACGGCAGGATCAGTATCAGTGCCATAAGAGATGTGGAGTACAGGGACCTTCTGGGAAGAGAACCGGTGCGCCTGGACAAAAAGGAGATCGGCGGTTATCTGGGCAAAAAGTGTGTGCTGGTCACAGGTGCGGGGGGCTCCATCGGTACCGGGTTGTGCCGGCAGATTTGCCGGTTTTCCCCAAAAAAGATTATTTTGCTGGAACGGGCGGAAAGCCCGTTGTACGAGATTGACCTTGAACTGAAGAAAAATTTTGCACAGGTGGATGTGGTGCCGGTACTGGCAGATATCCGGGATAAAACAGAACTTGCAGCCATATTCAGCCGGTATGGTCCGGAAATTGTGTTTCATGCCGCTGCCTACAAACATGTTCCCATGCTGGAGAACCATCCCTGGAAAGCGGTTGAAAACAATATCTGCGGCACACAAAATCTTGTGGCTGCAGCCCGGGATTTTGGATGTGACCGGTTTGTATTTGTGTCCACCGACAAAGCGGTGAATCCGGCAAATGTCATGGGGGCAAGCAAACGCGTTGCGGAACTGCTGGTCCAGAAAACAGATGCTGCCGCCATGTCCTCCACACGGTTTATGACGGTGCGGTTCGGTAATGTCATCGGCAGTGTGGGCAGCGTGATCCCTTTGTTTAAAAAGCAGATCCGGGAAGGGGGGCCGGTGACCGTTACCCATCCGGACATGATACGGTATTTCATGCTGATCCCCGAAGCCTGCCAGCTGATCCTCCAGGCAGGGGCCATGGGAAAGGGCGGGGAGATTTTTATCCTTGAAATGGGGGAGCCGGTGAAAATCGATGCCATGGCAAGGGACTTGATCCGGTTTTCAGGGTTTGAGCCGGATAGGGATATCAAAATCGTCTACACCGGTCTGAGGCCCGGGGAAAAACTGTATGAAGAGCTGATGACCGACCTGGAAGGGGTCATACCCACAAACCACAAAAAAATCAGGGTCCTGAACAGCCATACCGGGGATGTAAGCCTTCTTACGGCCAGGCTGGACGATGTGAAAAAAGCGGCAGAAAACAGAGACCCGGACGGGGTAAGAAAGGGGTTGCGCCAGATTGTACCGGAATACCATGAAAAGGCTGGTTGATTTTTCCATTGCTTTGGTACTGGTTGCCGTCCTGCTGCCGGTGTTCCTGCTGATTGCCGTGATGGTGCGGCTCAAACTGGGATCTCCGGTGATTTTCAGGCAGATGCGGCCGGGATGCAAGGGCAACCCGTTCATGATGTACAAATTTCGGTCTTTAACCAATGACACGGATGACACCGGCAGGCTTCTGCCGGATGCGCAGCGGTTCACACGGTTCAGCGACCTGCTGCGCAGGTCCAGCCTGGATGAGCTGCCGGAGCTGGTAAATGTATTAAAAGGGGATATGAGTCTTGTGGGGCCCAGGCCCCTACTGATGCAGTATCTGGACCGGTATGACAGGCAGCAGGCCCGGCGGCATGAAGTCCTGCCGGGGATCACGGGGTGGGCACAGGTGAACGGCAGAAATGCGGTTTCCTGGGAGGAAAAATTCAAACTGGATGTGTGGTATGTTGACCACCATGATTTTTTGCTTGACATGAAAATTATGCTGATGACCCTTGTCCAGGTGTACAGGCAGGCAGGCATCCACCAGCAGGGACATGTGACGGCTGCAGAATTTTTGGGAAATAGAAAAGATGAGTGACAGGTTTGCGAAATGGGAATATCCGGAAATCATCGAGGGCAGGCCCACAAAATACCACTGGATTGTTCAGGGAGCCGCCGGGTTTTCTCTGGGGTATAAAACCGATATCGGTGCTTTTACCTATATCAATGCCAGAGAAGGGGTGGAGATTGCTGATTATGTCCAGGTGGGATCGCACTGCTCGGTGTATTCCGTTTCCACCATAGACAAAAAAAAAGGGCGGGTGTTGTTGAAAAAAAATTGCCGCATCGGCAGTCATACCACGATAATGCCGGGGATTACCATTGGAGAGAATGCAGTTGTCGGGGCCCACAGCTTTGTGAACAAAGACATTCCCGACAATGTTGTGGCCTTTGGTGTTCCGGTTGAAATCATCAGGGTCCTGGAGGGATAATATGGAATTTGCACCCTGGCCGATTTTCGCAGATGATGAGATTCAGGCGGCGGTCGATGTGTTGAAATCAGGAAAGGTGAACCAGTGGACAGGCACGGCGGTTACAGCATTTGAAAATGCATTTGCACGGTATATCGGAACTGCCCATGCCGTCGCCTTGGCCAACGGCAGCCTGGCACTGGATATGGCTCTGGCGGCCTTAGGTATTGAAAAAGGTGATGAGGTGATCGTCACCCCCCGGTCATTTGTTGCCTCTGCCTCCTGCGCAGCATTCCGGCGGGCAATGCCGATTTTTGTGGATGTGGACCTGGTGAGTCAGAACATCACCCTTGATACCATCGTAAAGGCTGTCACCCCGAAAACAAAGGCTGTGATCGCCGTGAATTTAGGGGGATGGCCCTGTGATTTGAAAAATATCGCATCCTTCTGCAGACAGAACAAACTCTTTTTAATTGAGGACTGCGCCCAAGCACACGGGGCGGCATTTGAAGGGAAAAAAGCCGGCAGTTTCGGGGACTGTGCCGTCTTTTCCTTCTGTCAGGACAAAATCATGACCACCGGCGGTGAAGGCGGTATGCTGGTGACAGATAATTGTGATATCTGGAAAAAGGTCTGGAGTTTTAAGGACCATGGAAAAGATTATCATGAGGTGTTCTGCCAGAATCATGATCCCGGTTTCCGGTGGCTGGTGAACAGTTTCGGCACCAACGGCAGGATGACGGAGATGCAGGCGGCCATGGGCTGTGTGCAGCTCAAAAAACTGGATGGGTGGGTAAAAAAAAGACGGGCATATGCAGATCAGCTGGACCGCGCATTTGAAAATATCTCAGGGCTGCGGACTACCATACCCGGACCGGCGTGTTATCATTCTTATTACAAATATTATGTGTTTGTTGAACAGGATGCACTAAAAAGCGGCTGGGACCGGGATAAGGTTATTGAAGCATTAAATAGTGCCGGCGTGCCGTGCAATACAGGCATCTGTCCGGAAATTTACAGGGAAAACGCATTTACAAAAGGCAACTGCCGGATACAGGGCGCTGTAAAGGACAGCAGCGGGGAAGCGTATCTGCCTGCTGCACGCAGACTGGCGGAATCATCGGTCATGTTCATGGTGCATCCTACCCTGATCCCGGCATCCATAGACTATGTGATTGACCAGGTGCAGCAGGTCATGAAAAAGGCTGTTTCATAGGTTTTGGCAGGGATAATTCAGGATAAGCAAACGCACACTGTAAAGGCAGGGCAGGCAGAAAAAACAAACCAGGCCCGGGCCTGGGCAGGTGAGGCTTTCTGGGTGGGATTCGGCCTCATTACAGGGGTTTTTGCCCTTTTTGCCGGCACCCGGTTTTTAACACATCTGTTGGCCACTGAGGAATACGGGAGGCTGGCTCTGGCCATCAGTCTTTCTACACTGGCTGTCCTGATTTTCGGGGATCCCGTTGGAAAAACCGCAGTGCGCTTTTATTCTTTGTGGTGCAGGGCCGGGAAACCCCACGGATTTCTGCAGAACTTGGGAAAGTCCATGGTGCGGTCCATGGGGGGTATCGGGTTGTGCTGTATTATTGCCATCCTGTCCAGCCATTACTTTCATGCTGTTACAGGCACCTATCTGATTCTTGTAACAGGGGCTTTTGCCGTTATTCTGGTTTTCAACCGGGTGGCAATGGCACTGGAGGATGCTGCCCGTGAAAGGCGGTTCCGGGGGATACTTCAGGGAGGATTTGAAATCCTGCGGTTTGGTTCTGCCATCGGCTTGATAGTTATTTTTACATTGCCTGCTGCAGAAACAGTTCTCAGCGGATTTGTCCTGGCCGGTATTCTGGTTGTAATTTTTCACGGCATCTTTTTATACCGGCTCTTTCACAGGGAGCAGGCAGAAATTAAAAGGCCTGCCCTTCCGGACGGGGAAATGGATATTGCCCGCATGCGCTCTTTTCAGTCGCCGCTGGTGGTGAGCAGTGTCTGCGTCTGGCTGGTCATGATGGCCGAGCGCTGGGCCCTGCAGTATTACGGCAGCCCGGAAGATGTGGGCGGGTATGCAGCAGTATACCAACTGGCTTTCATCCCCATGCTGCTGGTCAGCAATTTTATGGTTCTGCTCATTGAACCGGTTCTCTACCAGGTGGTGGAGCCGGGGGGTAAAACCGCATCTTCCGCTCAGAGACAACGGATCAACAATTACGCGGTTCTGGGCATCATGACTTTTTCTGTTTTTTTGTCTGTGCTGCTTTTTTTTACATATCCTATGGCCGGCGCCCTTTTGCTGGGTGTTGAGTTCCGGGGCTACAGCTGGATGTTTCCCTGGCTTTTTCTTGCAGGGGGGTGTTTTGCCGCCGCCCGGCAGCTGCTGTTACAATTCAGCTATGACATGCGTACCGATCTGCTGGCAGTGATATGGGGTGTGGTTGCTGCTGCTGCTGTTACAGCGTATACTGCAGGGGCATTTTACTGGCAGGTGAAAGGCATACTGGCAGCGGTTGTGGGTGTTAATGTGGCGTTGCTTGTGTTTTCAGCGGTTTTGGTAAATAAAAGCCGTACACCCGAACCTGAAAAACATCAACTATCCCGGCCTGAAGGCCGGAGGATGAAAGTGTAACATGGGCACTATTCCGGTTAAGTGGCGGCTTTATTCATTTTTTTATACATGGTATGGCAGAACAGTCATGCTGGGCAGGAACTGCAAAAAAAAAATTTTTTGCATCGGGTTGAACAAAACCGGCACCACCTCCTGGACCCAGGCCATGGTTGATCTGGGGTATCGGGTGGGAAACGAACGGGCTGCGGAAATTTTTTTTGATGACTGGGCACAGAAAAAATATTCGCGTATTTTGCGCTTTTGTGACAGCGCCCAGGCATTCCAGGATGTGCCGTTCAGCCTGCCGGGGATGTATGAGGAACTGCACCGGAAATTTCCCGACAGCAGGTTTGTTCTTACCATCCGGGATTCTGCACAGCAATGGTACCGGTCCGTGACCCGGTTCCATGCAAAGACCTGGTCTGATGACGGCCATTGCCCTCCCACACGCCGGGATCTGGAAAATGCGGTATATATCTATAAGGGATGGCCGTCCGCATTCTGCAGGAGAGTATTTCAGTCGCCGATAGAAGACCCGTACAACCGGGATATCTTGCTGAAATTTTACAAGAATCATGCAGAATCTGCAGATGAATATTTTTCAAAATATCCAGAATCATTTTTACAGGTCAATGTGGCAGCACCAGGGGCATTAAAAAAAATGTGTGCGTTTCTCGGCAGGCCGTATGCAGGCGGAGAATTTCCATGGAAAAACCGAATGTCAGAATAGCCCGGATATTATGTCTAAACAAAGAATTGCAGATACAGACGTTACCCCATATGTGAGTGTGTGGGTCATTACCTATAACCATGCCGGATTCATCGGACAGTGCCTGGACAGCATCCTGATGCAGAAAACTGATTTCGCGTTTGAAATCTGTCTGGGAGAGGATGATTCAAGTGATGGGACCCGGGAGATCTGCCAGGCATATGCAAAAAAATATCCGGATATCATCCGTCTTTTTCTCAGGGACAGGAACGATCCTGCGCGCCGCGGGTGTGAAGGAATGTGGCAGTTCAATTTTATTGAGACCTTCAGGGCGTGCAGAGGAAGGTACATTGCCATGTGTGACGGGGATGATTTCTGGACAAATCCCATGAAATTGCAGAAACAGGTGGGTTTTCTGGAACATCATTCGGATTGTTCAGGGTGTTTTCATAAAATTTCAACCGTGAGTGAAACCGGGCAAATCCTTGTCCCGGATATGGGGTACCCCCCCAAACGGCAGGACCGATATAGCCTGGATTATCTGCTGCGGTACAGCAATTTTTCTCCCATGTTCAGTGTGGTTTTCCGGAACCATCCGGATGCAGCACCTGAGTGGATAAAAAAAGCACCGTTTGGAGATATGATCGTTCATGCCGGAAACCTTCGCCATGGCGACTATGGGTTTATCGACCAGGTTATGGGCAGTTATCGGATTCACCATGGTGGCCTTGCCAGTGGGACATCCCGTCTGCATAATGTCAAAGCCGCTTTGACGGTTTACCGATTGATCGGCAGACATCTGGACCTGACAGACAGACCTGCTTTTCATATGGGTGTCCGGGCATTGAAGCTTTCATGTCTGGCTGAATGGGTGATGCAGAAGATAATCCCGGGTAATGCAAAGAAATGGCTGGATAAGGTATATGGCACAAAAATGCGGTCTCGTATCCGCAAAATTTTATTTTAACATTTTTTGTGACAAGGTGTGACAGTCTGTTATGCAGGATTTACAAGGGGCAAAAAAACATATGCGCAGAAAAATATGTCTGGTGGCTACTGTACCGGTCACGGTGAAGGCGTTTCTTTTACCGCATATTAAGAAGCTTGTACCTGAATATGATGTTACGGTGGTGACCAATTGTTCAAAAAAAGAGTTCCTGGATATGGGGTTGCCGGAAAATGTCAGATGCAAAAGCATCCCCTTTGTCAGAAAGCCCCACCCGGGATATGATGCGGTCTGCCTTGTTGAACTGTGCTTTTTTTTCTGGAAAAATTCATTCAACATTGTGCATTCTTTTATGCCGAAAACCGGTCTTCTATCAATGACTGCCGCACGGCTGGCAAAAATTCCTTTACGGATACATACTTTTACCGGTCAGGTGTGGGTCACCAGAAAAGGGCCGGCACGCTGGCTGCTGAAAATGGGTGACCGTTTTATTGCATCACAGGCCTGTTTTGCCTTGACTGACAGCCGGTCACAGCGCAGTTTCCTGTTAAAGGAAAGGGTCATTAAACCGTCCAGTTCAACGGTGCTTTTAAAAGGATCTATCAGTGGGGTTAATGCACAGAGGTTCTTTCCGGACAGGAAAATGCGAACACGCATAAGAAAAGATTTTTTTATTGCACAAAAAGATGTGGTGTTCCTTTTTCTTGGGAGGCTGAAACAGGACAAGGGAATTCTAGAGCTTGGGAAGGCATTTGCAAGGCTGCAGCAGACACGAAAAAACATCCATCTTTTGATTGCAGGGTCAGATGAGGAATCACTTCAGGCCCATCCCCTTTTCAACCGGATGCAAAATGTCTATTTTGTCGGGCATACACAAATGCCGGAGCAATACATGAATGCAGCCGATATATTCTGCCTTCCCAGCCGCAGGGAGGGATTTGGCAGTGTAATACTTGAGGCAGCCTGCGTAGGGATCCCTGTGGTGGCCTCTCGTATTTACGGCATTACCGATGCGGTGGTGGAAGGGAAAACAGGGCTTTTGCATACCCCCGGAGATGTTAATGATCTGTGCCGTTGCATGAAAATTTTTCTGGAGAATCCCGGCCTGAGACTGACCATGGGGGCTGCCGCCCGGCATCGGGCTGTCGCCGATTTTTCAGAAGACAGCGTGACCGATGCCCTGCTTCATTTTTACAGATGGTGTAACCGAATAGACAAAAAGGAAGATCATTCATGAAACATGTTCTTGTCACCGGCGGGAGTGGGTTCATTGGAACCAATTTTATCCACTATGTGCATAAAAACAAACCTGACTGGCATATTTTCAACCTTGATGCCCTCACCTATGCCGGCAATCCCGCCAACCACAGCCATCTGGAAGATGATCCCAGGTATACCTTTATTCACGGCAACATCTGTGATGCAGATCTGTTGACACGCCTGTTTGACAGCCACGGGTTTGACGGGGTGTTCCATTTTGCGGCGGAATCCCATGTGGACCGGTCCATTGCCGGACCCGAGGTGTTTTTGCACACCAATGTGACAGGGACCTTCCGGCTTCTGGAAGCCAGCCTTGCACATGTCAGAAAAAATACGGAAAAACCTTTTCGTTTTGTTCATGTGTCAACGGATGAGGTTTACGGCAGCCTGGGGGTGGATGATCCCGCCTTTACCGAAACAACCCCCTTTGATCCCTCCAGTCCGTATTCCGCATCCAAGGCCGCATCCGACCATTTTGTCAAAGCCTGGTATAAAACATTCGGCCTGCCGGTGGTGGTGACAAACTGCTCCAACAATTACGGACCCTTTCAGTTTCCGGAAAAACTGATCCCTTTGATGGTTCTCAATATCCTGGACAAAAAGCCCCTGCCTGTATACGGCAAAGGGCAGAACATCCGGGACTGGCTGTATGTGGCAGACCACTGCGATGCCCTGTTGCGGGCTTTTGAAAAAGGAGAATCCGGCCAGACCTACAATATCGGCGGGGGGGTGGAAAAATCCAATCTGGAAGTGGTAAAAACCATCTGTGAACTGGTGGATGCCAGAACAGGGAGGCCCGATGGCAGCAGCCGGGAGTTGATCACCTTTGTGGCGGACCGGCCCGGCCATGATATCCGGTATGCCATCAACCCGGACAAATCCTTTGAGAAAATCGGATACAGGGCCGGCCATTCCTTTGAGCAGGCCCTGTCCGCCACCATTGACTGGTACCTGGAAAACATGGACTGGGTACGTTCGGTGCAGACCGGTGCCTACCGGGAATGGATCAAATCCCATTACGAAACGTAAACGGGGGGGGTGACCTCACTGACCCCATGAATTACAGGGTGGCTTTCAGGGCGGCGGTGGTTATGAAAAGTTTGTTTTGAATGTCTTGAAAGGAAGTGAAACCGTATTTTTCGTAGCATTGTTTTGATCCACCTTTTGCATCGATGATTCGAGATTCATTTTGTGGGTTTTCAAGATCTTTTTCACTGAGCTTCAATGTCTGGTCCTGCGCATTGACAATGCCCTTTTTTGTGTGCATAATAACGAGTATAAAATTTTGAGGAGGATATTATGAGCACGGAAATGGTTAGATTAAATATTACACTTCCTTTTTCCATTGCGGAAGAACTCAATCAGATAACAGTGCCCCGTAAAAGAAGTCAATTTGTTGCAGAGGCTGTCAGGTTGAGAATCATGCAACTTAAAGATAAGAAATTAGAAGCACTTCTTTGTGAAGGATATCAGGCGGGAAAAGAGGAAGGGTTAAAAATCACAAAAGAATTTGAAGCCATTGATTTTGAGAACTGGGATGAATATTAAGCGGGGAGAGATCTTTATTGCAGCGCTTGATCCTGTTATCGACCATGAGGTTGCGAAAACAAGGCCGGTTATCATCGTATCAAATAATATTGGCAATAAATATTCCGGGACGGTGACTATAATACCGGTTACCTCTAAGAATCTTACAAAAATATATCCTTTTGAAGTTTATCTTCCTGATGCTGCAAGCCCGTTGAAAAAAAATTCAAAAGGAAAGGCTGATCAAATTCGGACCCTGGATAAGGCAAGATTGATTAAATCGATTGGAATGCTGAACGATGAACTGGTGAACAATATGGATAAGGCTATTAAGGTTCATTTGAACTTATAGGTGTGAGTCCACCCTCGGTTCAACAAGCAGCATGGCCGGAAGGGCATATGTTCCAGGGCCGTTACAAGGCGGTTCTTGTGGACAAGGATGCCTATCTGCGGGAGCTGATTCGTTACATCCATCTGAATCCGGTGCGTGCCAAAATCTCAAATGATCCACTGGATTATCCGTTGAGCAGTCACGCGGCCGCCTCAAAAAAATACTCTCTGCAGAAGAAAATGGCGTATATTCAAGACCAAATAACGACAATAAGGAAAGCCTGACCCTATGATGCCGGCACCATAGAAATGGTGTATGAATTTTTTTTATTTTTGGCTTGCTTTTTTTAAAATTCTGGATTAGGTCTGGAAGCATAGCGATTCCTGGTGGTATAGTGATCCCGGTTTCTGCCGTTACCAACTGCACAATGACTTAAATTGTTTTTTATCGACGCTGTTTTTCTGCCATACGTCTGTCTCTCTTTTTTCGGTCTGGATCTCCTCTTCATAAAAAAAATCACGGAATCGTCAGGGGGTCAGGGACAATTATCTTTTGTCATAAGCAAAAAGTTAACCGTGAGACCAAATTAGGAGAAAAACAATGATGAAATCAAAAGCATATGTGAAAATTATTTTGATAGGATTGCTGCTGCTGGGCTTCATGGTGCCTGCCGCGACAGGTGCCGACAAGGTTAACATCAATACGGACAGCAAAGAACAGTTGATGACACTTCATAACATCGGAGATGTGGTGGCTGACAGGATCATAGAATACCGCAAAGTCCATCCATTCAAGACCCCGGAGGATATCATGAAGGTGAAAGGGGTGGGCCAGAAAACCTTTGAATCCAATAAGGACCGCATCGTCGTTAAAAATGAATGATGAAATTTTAGACTGTCTGTCCCTGATTCCCTGTTTTTAACAAAAATCATTGCTTGCACAATCCGGATTTTGTATTATTTTTGATACCCATGCGGTATAAGGCAGTGCTGTAAGGCAGCACTGTTTTGTACATGGCAGCATGGGTTTTTTGTGTGTGGACGGATAATACAATCATCCATGACAAATCCATGCACACAGGATATTTACAGGCGCAGACAAATACAAAAGAGGGTGCAGTGGACAGGGTAAAACAGTTTCGGAAAACATCATTCTGGGTGATATCGGTTTTCATGCTGGCAGTGGCTGCAGCAATGGGGGCGGCAATCTGGTTCGGCCTTGAACAGGTAGGTGCGGCAGCTGCCCCGGATGCGCAAAAATCTGTGTTCCTCGACCAGGTACAAGAGATGGCGGCACTGCTGCAGGCAAAATTTTATGTGTGGGTCATGCCGGCGGTGGCCGGGGCCATGCTGATACTGGGCTGGGTTCTCTGGCTTGTGCTGGGAGTGGTTCTGGCCCCTGCGGTCAAAGCCCCTGAGCAGGCGGAATCTGCCGGGACCGTACCCAAACCCGGAAAAAAAGATTTTCTGGACCAGAAAATCCAGCAGGACCGCAGGCAGCGATTGTTTCTTCACACCTTTTCGGTGCTGCAGCGGGAAGGCCGTCTCCTGGATTTTTTTGACGAAGACCTGGGCCGGTATGAAGATGCCCAGATCGGGGCTGCAGTGAGAAGTATCCAGGAGGACTGCAAGCGGGCCGTGAAAAAATATATCGATCCCCGGCCGGTGGTGGATTCAGATGAAGGGCAGCCCATAACCATTCCACCGGGATTTGACATGGATGCCATCACCCTTGTGGGACATGTTGCAGGTGACCCCCCTTTTGAAGGCATTGTAAAGCATCAGGGATGGAAAGCCGGTAAAAAAGAGATCCCGAAACTGTCCGACATCCAGGACCCCACCATCATCACCCCCGCAGAGATACAGATTGGGGTCAGATAAAACAGCAGGAACATACGCATTTTGGATTTTCAGGACAAACAATATATTATTGGTATCGATCTGGGCACCACCAATTGTGCGGTATCCTATGTGGATGTAGCAGGATATAAAGAAGCACTATCTGCACAGTCAGGCAAAAAACAGCCCGAGAATCCGGACAAGGGCCAGTGGATCAAACCCTTTTTGATGCCCCAGCTCACAGGCCTTGGAGAGTTTACAAAAATTTCCGTGCTGCCCTCGTTTTTGTATATTCCCGGTGAATATGATATTTCAAAGGAGGTGCTCAAACATCCCTGGAAAAAGCCCCTGGACATGTTTGCCGGTGCGTTTGCCCGGGACCATGGCTCCAAGATTCCTGCCCGCCTGGTCTCTTCCGCCAAAAGCTGGCTGTGCAATGCTGCCGCGGACCGCACGGCGAAAATCCTGCCCTGGGGTTCCCAGGGGGTGGAAAAAATTTCTCCTGTGGATGCCACAGCCCAGTATCTGTCCCATATCCGGTCTGCATGGAACCATTTTGTCAAAGATGAGGACAAATTCATTGAAAACCAGTTTGTGGTGATCACCGTCCCGGCCTCATTTAATGAAGAGGCCCGGGACCTGACCATGGCCGGTGTTGAAAAAGCGGGCCTGTCCGGCGCGGTGACCTTGCTGGAGGAACCCCTGGCCGCCTTTTACAGCTGGCTGATCCGCCATGAGTCTGACTGGGATCAGCAGGTGAAAGAAGATGATCTCATCTTTGTATGCGATGTGGGCGGGGGCACCACTGACTTCAGTCTTATTTCCCTGAAGGCCGGGGATCAGGGCACCCCCCGGTTTGAACGCCTGGCTGTGGGGGACCACCTCATCCTCGGGGGGGACAATATCGACCTGGCCCTGGCCAAAATTGTTGAATCCAGGTTCCCCTCCGGCACAACCCTGACCCCGGACAAGTGGAAAACCCTGTGCCACCGGTGCAGGGAAGCCAAGGAACGCATCCTGGAAAAAAAGGAAAAATCGGTGCGCATCACCATCAAAGGGGAGGGCAGGGCGCTGATTTCCGGCACTCTGTCAGCGGACCTCACCAGAGGGGATGTGGAAGGCTTACTGCGCAGCCGGTTTTATCCGGATGTGGCATCCACCGACCTGAAAGAGGAGGATCAGGGCAGGGAAATTGCCGATTTCGGTCTGCCTTTTGAAAAAGAATCCGCAGTGACCAGGCATATTATCCGATTTCTGGAAAATCACAGGGACAATGTCCGGCAGAGCCTTGGAAAGGATGCGCCCCTGCCGGATTTCATTCTTTTCAACGGCGGCACCCTCAAGCCGGATCTGGTCCAGACCAGGATCAAAGAAGCCATCCGGCGGTGGTTCCGCACCAGTAATTCCTTTAAGCCCAGGATTCTTGAAAATCCGCACCCGGAACTGGCTGTGGGGATCGGGGCATCTTATTACGGACTGGTCAAACAGGGCATCGGGGTAAGGGTAGGTTCCGGCAGCCCCAGAAGTTATTATCTGGGAGTGGGCATGGCATCCGATACTGTCCCTGCCGGCGCTGACACCGGCCCCGGCACAACGGAAACCAATCTTAACACTATAGTCACAAGCTCAGATACCGTAGGTACAAGTTCAGGTACCACAGGTGCAAACCCAGGCACCGAAGGGACTGACACCGGCACTGCCGATACCCGCACCGAGGCCGCAGGCCCAGGCAACGCAGGCCCAGGCAACGCAGGCCCAGGCAACGCAGGCCCAGGCAACGCAGGGGCAGGCAGCGCAGGGGCAGGCAGCGCAGTGGCAGGCAGCGCAGTGGCAGGCAGCGCAGAGGCAGGCAGCGCAGAGGCAGGCAGCGCAGAGGCAGGCAGCGCAGAGGCAGGCAGCGCAGGGGCAGTCTGTCTGGTGGAGCGGGGCCTGGATGAAGGATCTGTGATCGATCTGCCGGACATGGCCTTTGCAGTGCGTGCCAACCAGCCGGTCAGTTTTGATGTGTACAGCTCAAGCTATCGGTCCGGTGATACTGCCGGCAGCATTATTCCCATTGATGACACCCTCACCCCCAT
>JAABTU010000010.1 GCA_011389715.1 Desulfotignum sp. | reverse complement strand
GGCGAGAAGCATTGCGGCAACCCATGCCCCGAGGAACGGCCAGGCTTCTCTTGCAATAGCTCCCATTTTTTCTTTACATACCGGAGCTGCGATCCACAGTTGAGGACCCATCGGCGGTGTGATTTCACCAATCAGAGAATTTGTGACAGCAAGTACGCCGTAAAAAACCGGATCTATTCCCAGACTGATAACGCTGGGGATAAAAAGCGGCAGAACAATAATAACCATGGGCAGGCTGGAAAAGAAAAAACCCATGACCAGGAGAACAAAATTGACCATCATCATGAAACCGAATGGTCCCAGCTCCAGCGAGATGACATATTCAGTGATGATCTGGGGGAGTTCGATATAGGCAAACATGCGCCCCATCAGATCGGCACCGATGATTAAAAAATAGATCATGGAACTGATTTTGACCGTATCTATGGTGGCTTCCATGATTTTGCCCCAAGTCAGTTCCCTGTAGATGAAAAAGCCGATGAATAGTGAATACAGGCAAGCCACTGATGCGGCTTGTGTCGGGCTGAAATATCCGCCGTAAATTCCCCCCAAAACCAGAACCGGCATCAGAATCAAGGGCAGAACCTTTATGAACCCAAGCTGTTTTTCTTTCCATGTGGCTTTTGACAATGTTGCATAATTTCGTTTTTTACAGATTATGACAGCAACAATGCACATAAAGAATGCAGTCAAAAGTCCCATACCGATGCCGCCCATAAAAAGGTCCACAATGGAGATTCGATTCAGGGCACCGAATATGATAAAAAACAAACTCGGGGGTATGAGCAGACCAAGCTCTGCCGAAGTGACGGCAAGCCCGGACGCAAAGGGTCTGTCATAACCGTTTTCCACAAAAACAGGAACCATGACCGTCCCGATGATGGCAAGGCACGCAGCAGCAGACCCGGATATGGATCCCAGAAATGCGGCGAAAATGATGCCCGCGACTGCCAGACCACCCGGCAATCTGCCAAACGTAGCCTTAATAAAATCGCTCAACGGGACCATTCCGCCGCTTCGCAGGATCAGGTTGCCGGCCAGGATAAAGAAAGGGCATGCAAGCAGCGGGTATGAATTTATCGATGAAAAAAAGATCTGAGCGAGCGCCTCAAACGACATCCCCATGGAATACAGCGCTATGATACTGGAGCCAAATGCAAAGGCGATGGCAAGCGGGGCACCACTCAAAAATAAAATGACCATCAAAGCAATGCCGATATATACAAACAGATCCAAACCTGCCTCCAGAGGGTTCAACCTTTTTGTGATTGATACCGTTTAATTAGGTTGTAAAATTCGATTATACCGACAAGGGTGAATATGATCATTCCCAGGGGAATACATAGCTCCACAATCCATTTGGGGATGGGAAAATATTTAGGGAATACCGCCTGTCTTTCGTACAGCATTCGGACCAGAACAATACCGCCAAATGAAACGGCTGCTCCATATATGATTGTGGCGGATATGTTGAACAGTTCCAACAAGAGTCTTGCTCTTCCCTGGAGTCTGGTCACGACCAGATCAATGGCAACATGGCCATTTTCGGCAATGAGCGGACCGCTGATCAAAAGCATGGCCCACACCGTTATCCAGACGGGCAGATCAATGATAAAATCATAGGTCATGTGAAAAAAAACACGACCTATGATTTCTCCAAGGCTTATCAGAACAGCGATGATCAGCAGGAAAGCACAAAATTTTTCCACCCCTCTGTACGCTTTGTCAATTAAGTTTTTTCCCATCTGTCTGATCATCCTTTCCAGAAGCTGATAAATTATCTTGCTGAATCAATCGCCTTGATCAATTCAGGATCCAGTTTGTCGTACATATCGGCAAAAGAATCTCTCATCAATTTCTGCCACTTGGCAATTTCCTCTTTTTCAAATTTCAGAGCAGTGAGTTTTGGATCAGCATCCCATTTCTCGATAGATTCCTGTTCGAATTTTTCATAGTATTTGGAGGCATCGATCTGATCGAATGTCGTGCTAAGAGTTTCACGAACATTTTCAGGCAATGAATCCCACCACTTGGTATTTGCCACCATGCAGATAGGTTGGTTGCCGAACGGGATCAGAACAGCGTATTTCGTATGCCGGGGCAGTTCAAAATAACCGACTCCGCCTGTAAAATCGGTCAAAAGCCCTTCAATCATATTGGTCTGCAAGGCAGTGACCACTTCGGTGTAAGGCAGCGCAATCGGAGTAACCTTGAGTGCTTGCAGGGCCTTGGCAAATGCTTCTCCCCCGGCAAACCGAATCTTTTGGCCTTCGACATCGGAGACTGATTTAATCGGTCCCGTGTCTGTGAACAGATACCATGTACCGGTATCAAACAGCCATTTGATGATAGTCACGCCTTTTTCTTTGGCCATTTTTTCATGAAGCGCTTTCCATTCAGGTGTATTCATAGATCTCATGTAATGATCCCAGCTTTCAAAAACACCCGGAGTCTCTCCGAGCTTCCACGCCGGATCCAGTTCTTCCAGAAAATGCGGTGCAGAATAGGTCATTTGAATCGCACCGTTGGCCACCGCTTCAAGGGCCTCACTCTGGTTACCGTAAAGCATTCCCTTGTCAAAAATTTTGAATTCATATTTTTTCAGGTCCGGGTGGGTTTCTGTCATGCCGATAATCGCATTGATATACAGGTTGATCCCGATCTGTTCAGCAAATGCAGGATACATAGGTGTAGCGGTCGACATGGTGATCTTTTCCTTGCATTCAGCCACGTTCGCGCCAGGAAAGACCAGAATCATAGAACTCAACAGAAAAAAAATGAATACAATTGTTAATCGTGCGATTGTTTTTTGCATCTTCGAACTCCTTTTTTGATTTATGGTTCAAAAAGTTAAAAACTGACGTTCCGATGACAACAGATCCTGGTCAAGCACCTGCTCCAGAATCTGAACTGCGTCATCAATTTGGTCTTCAGTGATAATAAACGGCGGTCCCAGCATCACTGTGTCACCAGCCTGTCCCCGGTCACACCCGCTCGAATATTCAATGAACATGCCTTTTTCAAGGCATGCAGCAGATACCCTGGAAGAAAACCCCAGGCTTTTTTTAAACGGTTTTTTGGTGGACTTGTCCTGAACAAACTCAATACCGCGCATGAGGCCCTTTCCTCTGATATCGCCCACCAGGGGATGACTCCGTAATTTGTCAAGTTTCTGATTCAGGTACTCACCCATGGTATGGGATCTTTCAACAAGGCCGTGTTCTTTGATGTAATCCAGCGTTTTGGATACCACGGAACAGCCCAAGGGGTTGCCGCCCCACGAATGGCCGGCACCGAATACCCCGGAGTTGGACGCAATCTTGTCATGAATGTATTGAGGAACAGCTGTCGCTCCGATGGGGAAATATCCACCGCTCAAACCTTTGCCCAGGGCCAGGATATCAGGCACCACATTGAAATGTTCATATGCAAACATTTTACCGGTTCTTCCGGCGCCTGTCATTACCTCATCAAACATGAGGAGCACGTCATATTTGTCACAAATCTCTCGGATCCGTTCAAAATACCCTTCAGCAGGGACCGCTCCGCAAAGTGCCATGCCTGACACCGGTTCTGCCAGAAACACCGATACATTGTCCGGCCCCAGGCACATGATTTCATTTTCCAGGGCATTGGCACAGTCCAGGTCACAGTTGTCCGGTGTCTTGTTGAACCAGCAGCGGTAACAGTATGCCGGCGGGATATGGTTGAAGTCATGAAGATAAGGCATGAAATCATTTCTTCTGGCTGTGGCGCCGGTCCATGCCAGAGCCCCGGCAGTGCTGCCGTGATAGCTTTGCCATCTGGAGATGACCCTTGATTTGGACGGTTTGCCATTGTCCAGATGGTATTTCCGGGCAATTTTTATCCCGATTTCAATCGCTTCGGTGCCGCCGGAAACAAAAAACACCTTTTCCATGGCAAAATTGGATGCTTCGCAAAGTTTTCTTGACGCTTCTTCAAGCGGTGGGTTGGTAAAATCCACACGATGCACATAGACCAGTTTTCTGGCTTGTTCATTGATGACATCAGCCATTTCTTCAAGACCATGGCCCAGACTGCAAAGAATGGGACCGCCGGAAGCATCCAGATACCTGTTGCCCTGATCATCATAGATATATACCCCCTTACCGGAGGCAATGGATACATATTTTCTGTTTAAGAAAAAGTGAAATACATGAGATTTTCCAGAATCTGTTTGATTATTCATTTTTTTCTCCTGGTTCTGATCATGAGATGGGCAAGAGTTTTGAAATTTTCTGCGCCAGGTGGATTATCAGTTCAGCATACTCTTTTTTTATTTCTGACAAAGAAGCCTGTGTGCTGAGAAAGTCAAAACAAATGGCGCCGGCAACCTTGTTCGTGCTGGCATTTATCAACGGAGCACCCAGTGCCAACAGGCCAGGAACAAATTCTTCGTTGTTGATAGAATATCCTCTTTTTTTAATCAATTCCAGTTCGCGGGACAACTGTTCAATATCAATGATGGTTCTTCCTGTTTTATTTTCAAAGGACAGCGAATTGATGACAGCCGTCTGTTCCTGTTCGGGGAGAAATGCAAGAACAGCTTTTCCAAGTGCGGTGCTGTTGAGATCTTTTATTACTGTCGGTAATTGATAAGGCAGGGCATTTCGTATTTCTCGCCTGTAAATGATCATAAGCGCATCTGTATCTCTTAAAGCTACATCCATGGTGATTTGATGCTGGTTGCATGTTTCATCCACAATCGGTTTTATCATCTGAAGGAAGTCAAATCCTCTCAACAAACCGTGTCCCAATGAAATGGCCTTTGATCCGAGTTTCAGCCTTTTGGTTTCCGGATGCTTTTGAAGATAGCCCAGTTCCACGAACGTGTTCACAAATCTGTACGTGGATGTCATGTTAATACCGGTCAATTTTGATATATCTGATTGCGTGCAGGAAATACGATCCTGGTTGAATAGGCTTAAGATTCGCAACCCTTTTTCAAGGCTTTTGGAGAAATACGGGGTCTGTTCTTTTGCCATGAGTACCGACTCTTTACTATTATAGTAAACTGATTACTCTTATTAACTATGATTATTTTTATTTTTTAAATTTGTCAATATCAAACTTGATTTTTTTGATTTTTTTCTCTTGGACAGTGCAATTCATTTTATCGACCTTCCCCAGCACTCAGAATTTTGAGACGGACTTTCAGGGCACCTTCCCTTCGTATTTATAAAACCGCCCACTCTTTCCGGCACGTTCTCCTTCTTCAAATCCAACCGACTGCCCGAACCCGTTTGCGAAAACCGTCCTTGCCTCTTTTTGAAGTCCCACCCCGCGTCACTCAATCCCAGAACAAACTATCAGGCAACTTCACGGATTATAATGACCGTTTTTTTCTCAGCTCTCCAGGGCCTGCTTCCAGACCGCAACCATGTCATCGCTGAACAGATAAAAACAAATGGCCAACGGCTCATATTCCGGCCGGCTGCATACGGACACGGCAATCCCGGCCGCCTCCCTATGCGGATACCCGTACACACCGCAGGAGATGGCTGGAAACGCAAGGGACCGGCACCCATGGGACACCGCCAGATTTAGGCTGTTCTGATACGCGGAGGCCAGCAGCTGGGCAGCTGGTTCGTTCACCCCATACCTTGGTCCCACTGTATGGATAACATATTTGGCTTTTAGATTCCCGGCCCCGGTGATCCTGGCTTCTCCGGCAGGACACCGGATTCCGTTTTGTGCTGGCATCTTTTTGCAGGCGGCCAGCAGTTCCGGCCCGGCAGCCCTGTGAATTGCCCCATCAACTCCGCCGCCTCCCAGCATCTGCGAGTTGGCGGCATTGACGATGGCATCGACTTCAGCTGTGGTGATGTCTCCCTGGATAATTTTTATGTTTCCCATAGCATTCTCCTCTTGTTCAATCTTTTTGATGGCCCTAACTGTTTGAGTTACATACAGGCAGGTTGTTTTGCTTTCCGGATCGATTCAACTCATTTCGATTAAGAAACACACCGGGTTGATTTCATACCAGGACAGGCCTGTATCCAAAGATCTGGCTGGACAAGGGCTCATGACACCGGATATCACAAACAGATCCAGTATGTCATGAAGGCTGATCCAAGCATTGATTTGTTGATGATACAGATCCAGCAGACCGGCCTTGAACATCCGGTTACGGCAGTTGGCCATGATTGTCGTCAGCAGCCGTGTAATGTCGTTAATATCTGATACAGGCAGTTCCTTAAAGATGCTTGCCAGCAGGGAATTTATCTGAAGAATTGTCCGGCTGCCACCCACCCGGGCAATTTGCCTGACAATCAGAGGGACCTGGAAGACAGCTTCTGTATCAAAAGTAAGAATACGGTCTTCCCATGCCGGTCCCATCCGGGTCTTTTCCGGCAGAAACAAACGCTGGTCAAAACCCAGCATCAACAGGTCATGGGATTCATTTTCTGGAAGCCTTAAATCTTCATAGGAGAAACACTCTGCATCTGCATGATGTTGAAAAAAATATATCAGCAGCCGGGCATCTTCTTCTGAGAAACATCTGGACAGAAGATCATTTAATTGTTCTCTGCTCGTACCATCATTCATTGTGTCTCACCATAAACGCAGGGATTGAATTCATACAGCGGGGAAGCTGACTCCATTCTGTTTCGATCTATGGTCATTAGTTTGGGGCTAATAATGCCGGCTCCCTTCAATACGGCTATCAATGCACCAGTCTTTTCTTTGAGTTTATGATGACCGCAGGCAGCTCCGATTCTCGTTCCGGAAATGACATTGTGAACACTGCTGTCTCTCAGTTCCCGGACCAAGGCCGGGATTTTCTCCCAGTCCGGTTCTCCCATTTTTTGTAACAGGTTCTGGATGGCCCACGTGGTATTCCATTTTCCTGATTCAATAGCGTTTGATGTCAGGACCCGGGAGATATTGGGTATTTCAAAGACCTCGCCTGGTTGGATCACCATGACCCGGGAATCCCATTCGCCACACTTTGATGACCGGACCGGCAAGAGGAGTTTCCATTCCCACAGTTCCAGCAGAACCTCTCCGGTTGATGAGCCGGCAACTTTTTGAATGGTTTCATAATGGATGATGTCCATCTCCGATGCATAAACAAGCACGCTGCAGATCGAGTCAATTTCGGTGGTGTCGTTGATCACGGACAGTATGGCTTGTTTGATATTTTTCATATGTAGAGGATAACACGGGCCAGGTGAAGTTGGCAATTTTCGGAATGAGTTGAGTCGGTTGATGAGTTGCTGATAATTTTGGTATTCTTGATGGAATAGCCTCTGAAAAATTTCCAGTATGAAAAGGTATCCATTAGTTTTTCACTGCCGTGAATGTTTTTGTTTTGGATAATTATGTGCAACTCCGGCACCCCCACCCATATCGGTAGATGGTGTTGTCCTTTGTTTTGTGCTGCCCAACCAGTTTCCAATATAAAAACAACTCGATTTTAATAAACAGCAAATTCTTTTTTAACAGATGTCGGACACAATCTCAGTGTTTTGAATCCCGCCCCCTATTGGACCGGATCTGATGGGCGGAGACTGCGGCCTGAATGCACGAATTTTGTTGGCGATTGCGAATGATCGGGCATCAGGTTTAACTATAATCTTTTTATGAAAAAGGAAAAAAAATGAAACAGTTTACTCTATGGGCTGCGGCCCTGGCAATGGTCCTGACGTCTGCCATGACCGCAGCGGCGTCAGAATGGAATTTTTACGGGAATGCCAGAATCGGAACCTTTTTTGAAGATACCGAAAATCCAGGCGGCACTGACACCACCACCTATAACCAGTACTTGCACGGCAACTCAAGGATTGGTGCCAAGGTCAATGTAAGCGACGAACTGCGGGGACGCTTCGAATACGGCACCGGCGTCAACGTCCGACAGCTCTGGGGGGAATGGAATTTCGGCGCCGGATCACTTCTGGTCGGTCAAGGCTACACCCCGCTTTACATGGGATACTCCACCCAGGTGTGGAATGGAGACAACGGTCTTGAGAATTACGGGGCCTGCTCTGTTTCCCGCCGTCCCATGATCCAGCTCACTTTCGGCAGCCTGGAAATCGCCGCTGTTCAGCCGGCTTCCGATGATCTGGGCACCGGCGGCACTGAGGAAATCAACATCCCAAAACTCGAAATCAGCTACAGCAACAATATCAACAAGTTCTCCTATGAAATTGCCGGTGGTTACAACTCTTATGAACTCAGCACAGGCGGCCTGAGCTATGACGTAGATTCCTGGGTCATCGGCCTGGGCGCCGAAGTAAAATTCGGCCCTGCCTATCTGGCCGGTAACGTATACAGCGGAGAGAACCTGGGTGCCTATGGCGTGAAAACTGCTTCAGACGCAGATCCCGTTGTTTCCGGCACAACTCTCCTGGATAACAGCGGCTTTGGTTTCATCCTCGTGGGCGGATACAAGTTCAACGATATGGTCACCGTTGAAGCCGGTTACGGCTATGAAGAATCTGAACTGGACAATACTGGCCAGGAAGACGATTCCACCTCTTACTACATCCAGGCAAAACTTACCCTGGCTCCGGGGGTTTATATTACGCCTGAAATCGGTATTGCGGATCATGGTAAAGACCGAAACGGAGTCGAAGAAGAAGAAACCACCTACTATGGCTGCAAATGGCAGATTAGCTTCTAAGTTGAGCAGTTTAGACGTCTGAATCCGTATCTTCAGGGCAGTCCCGGATGGGGCTGCCCTGTTCTATTCTACAGTCCCGATATGAACATCAACTACAACCCGAAAGCGGATGCCCAGGCAACAATTTCCGGGGTTGTCCAGGGATTGATGGGCCATGAACATCTGAAAATTTTCACC
>JAABTU010000009.1 GCA_011389715.1 Desulfotignum sp. | reverse complement strand
AAAGGAAACCAGCCCTTTTTTGTGATGAAGCATTCTATAGGTACGATTTTCAAACATCGATTGAATGTATCAAAGCGATTTCAACAGGTAAATCTTTTTTAACGCAACAGGGGATTTTTGATATTGCATGATTTGTTTTGACATTTGACAGACCTACAGATTAAAATGGCAATTCGTAAAAACAATTGGTTCTGAACCACAGCCTGGATTATCTGTAAGAGATTTGCCGGCCGTGAAAATACAATTTTAGTGAACCCGGCGGACGTGTCAATCAAGAATGGATTTGCATAAAACCAGCATATCGACCATTGCAAACAACCTCTCGGACGCATTCATGATAATGGATGTCAATGGAAGGATAGATTATTTGAATGCCGTTGCATCCAAGATTACTGGTTACACAAGTCAGGAAGCCAGGGGTATGGCATGCACAGACATCCTGAAAAGCACAGATTGTGAAACAGAATGTCCTCTTTGCAATACCAGTCATTTTAAGAAAGACAGTTACAAACGCAATATTATGGTTGTCCTCAAGGGCGGCAAAAAAATTCAGGTGGAATCCACCCGGAATATTCTTTGGGATTCTGACGGGGTTATGGTTGGAGGAGCTGAGATTTTCAAGGATATTTCACAGATGGAATGCCTTGAAAACAGTTTAAAATACTCTGAAATTAAATATCGCCGTCTTTTCGAGAGCACCAAGGATATGGTCTTTATCATCTCTCCTGAGGGGTTTTTTCTCGATATCAACCAGGCCATGGTGGATCTTTTGGATTACAAAGAAAAAAATGACCTTTATGAACTGGGCAATATTGAACAGGTTTTCATTGATCCCATCCACTGGCAGGTTTGTAAAAAGCAGATCGACCTTCATGGGTTTGTCCAGGACTTCGAGGTGGGTTTTAAAAAAAAAGATGGTACCCGCCTCCATGGTTGTCTGAGTGTCAATGTGTTTTTAGATGACAACAAAAAAATAATTGGCTACGAAGGTATCGCCAAAGATATTACAGCAAGGATGGATTCTTTTCGAAACCTGTACAAGCATCATCAGGAGCTTCTTTTGCTGAATACCGTGGCGTTGACCATGAACAGTTCTCAAAATCTTGATGATGTGTTGAATACCGCGCTGACATCGGTCATGAAACTGCTGAATTTCACTATGGGAACCATTTTTCTCATTAACCGTGACAAATCCAGGTTTGAACTTCACAGCCGGAAAGGGTTGCCTGAACAAAACATAACCCCAATTACCAGACCTTTTTTTCATGATACACAGCTCATGAATTTTTTCCTGGGAAAGGATAACCGTCTTACCCCGAAATCCATTTTTCCCTCTTTCAAAATCTCGATAGAAAGTGTCGGAAAATATCAGCCCATCGTTTTGTCCAGTTTTCTGATCACTGAAAAAGAATGGCCTTCAGGGTTTATGGCCTTTCCTGTGGCGGAAACCAACGATCTGTCTCTGGAAGACTTCCATCTTCTGGGGTCGCTTGGCAATTTTTTGGGCGGGGCCATCGCGAACATCAAGCTGATGCAGACGGTTCAAAAACACAGAGAAGAACTCAAGCACCTTACAGCCAGACTTTTTCAATCTCAGGAAATCGAGTGTAAACGGATTTCCCGGGAACTTCATGATGAAACCGGATCATCATTGATCGGAATCAATTTCAATCTGGAAGCGGTTGAAAAAGTCATGCCTGCCAATGATCCGGTCATGAAAAACATCATTGGCAACCTCAAACAACAGATCAATCATACCTACCTTGAAATGCGAAGGATTTCCCATCTGCTCCACCCGGCACTGCTGACAGACCTTGGTCTCGAGCCCGCTCTGGATTCGTATTTGAGTCAGATGGCCAAACAGAGTAAACTTGAAATAGACTTCAAGATGGTCGGATTCACCGGACGGGTCAGTCCTGACATTGAAACAGTGCTTTACCGGTTTTCACAGGAAGCCCTTTCCAATACGATCAAATATGCAAAGGCCTCTTTTTTCAAATTGTCTATTATCCGGGGGTATCCGTTGATTATTTTTATTGCCGAAGATGACGGCAGCGGGTTTGATCCAGGGGCAAAAAACAGGAAAAGGCCCTCTCTCGGATTACTCTCCATGAGGGAAAGGACGGAGATTCTGGGAGGAAAATTTTTTCTCCGGACCCAGATAGGTGCAGGAACGCGCATTCGAATCGAAATACCTATCCGGAAAAGCACTGTGCACAGCCTGTCGGATTGTGACAATTATTTACAGGATATTTATGAAACACCCGTTGATTGAAATCGTTATAGCAGACGATCATACCATCGTTCGACAGGGGTTGAGAAAACTTCTGGAAGAAGAAGACTGTTTAAAAATTACGGGTGAAGCCGTAGACGGTCATGAAGCCGTCCAGATTGTGCAGAAAGTAACGCCGGATATCGTTATCATGGATATTGCCATGCCATTACTTAACGGGATTGAAGCTGCCAGACAAATAAGTCAGTCCGATCTGAAAACCAGGATCATTATCCTTTCCATGCATGACCATACCCGGTATATCAGGGAACTGTTAAGTATTGGCGTGTCCGGCTACCTGTTGAAGAATTCCGTGAGCAGCGATATTATCAAGGCGATTATGGCGGCGGTGAAAGGAGAGCGGTATCTGAGCCCATCGATTTCCAACCGGGTTATTGAAGATTTTGTCAGCATGAACCGGAAAACTGCCCAGGATGAACTGTACAATACCCTGAGCAACAGGGAAAGAGAAGTGTTCCAGATGATGGTTGAGGGGTATTCCACGAAACAGATCGCGGAAATGCTGTGCCTGAGCCCCAGTACAGTGAAATCTCACCGATCAAATATCATGGAAAAGCTGCAAATGGACAATATTTCAAAATTAATTCAATATGCTATCCAGCTGGGAGTCATTGATATCCACATATGAGATGTCCAGAACAATATACGGTTCAAATCAAGGCGTGTCCGGAAAACTGATTTTTCCAACAGGCGCCGTGATTGTGAATTGTCCGGTGATAATTTGATCCTTTAAATCCCGGGCTGCTTTAAGGGCCTTTACACGATCTGACTGGCGCAGCGTAATCGGCACCGGATGCGCCACCCCGTCAAGCAGAACACTGCCCAGATCTGCCGTAAACGCCCCCCCCTTGCACATTGAAACACAGATGCCGCAGTGAAAACATCTGAGCCGGTCAAACTGAAGGCCGGTATCTGGGACGATATGGACCTCTTTTACAGGGCAGATCTCCTCCACGCTGCAGTCATCACATGCCAGGCAGTTCTCCCGGTTGAAAACCACCTCGTGGCCGGTTTTTTTCCAGACATCGCCATAGGTGATGTCTCCTATGGGCTTACGCGTCCGGACATCCACCACTTTCAAAGGAATCTGGTCATCGGTTTTCAGAATATGGGTCAGCATATCCCTGTCCAGAACGGGTATGGCCACAGCCCAGGTGGTAATGATATCCGGCCCATGCCCGGTATTGAAACCTCCCAGAAAATGCGGGTCCATCTGGTGCATATCAGCAGTGCCGGCAAGATTGGGTTTTTCAAGACTGCTGCGGGTGCCAGGCCCTGTGACAAACCCCTGGGCACCGTTGATCAAGACTTTTGTCCCGATACCAATGGCTTTCAGCTCAGGGTCATTTTCCAGAGGGTTTAATTCTCCACACCCGCAAAAACTCATCTCTTTAAAACTGCCTTTCATTGTGTTCGAATGGAAAATGGTGGATATGTCTGTTTTACCGGGGTTGACAAAGGCCAGGTAATTTTTGAAGGCGTTTCTTGAGGCATGCAGCATGGCATAGGGAATCTGTTTGAGTGTGGTAAACGATGTCAGATTCTGTCCCTCATCTGTCAGGATCTCCACCTTTACCTGACGGCCGGAAACAAGATCCCTGAACAGATCCCCTGCACCATATCGCGGATCAGAAATGCTGGCCTGTGTGCCCAGAACAATCAGGTCAAGAATGCCGATTCTTTCATTGGGACAGGGTCCTACCTGGGCCGGGACCGAGTTGATCCAGACGTTTTCAGCTTTGGTAAAGGTGTCAGGTTCAGCCACCTTGAATGAAAGCACGGCATAGGTACCGCTCATCAAAGCGCTGGTTGCCGTGGTCACCACATCAATATCGCCCAGGTCAAATGATTCCCCTTCCCGGACCCGGTCACAGACTTCCTGGGCGGTCAATACCACCACATCTCCACGGTCGATTTTTTCCTGGATTTCAGCAAACGTTCTACAACGGTTGGAATCAGCCATTTTCACCTGACACTTTGCGTAACATAACGTTAAATAACAACCAAACAGGCGTTCAATTTTTGTATTGTTTTTTCTTCTACCACATTCCATCCGATAAATACAAGATGGGTATACCCTGCATCCGGCCAATCCAGCCACTGCCGTTTTCCTCCCACAAAATTGAGCATCAGGGTTTTATGGGAAAACCGGACCGTTCCCTTGATCCTGAACAGTTTCAAGGGAACGGTGTCAAGAAATTCAATGAACATCGCCTCATCGAGTATGGTTGTGGTCTGGAATGAAAAAGAAACAAATCCAGCTTCTTTTGCCGCCATTGTGCCCTTGTCAAAAATCGTCCCCTCTTTTTGAGGATCATAGGGTGTAAAATAAGCGTGTGTTTCCCTGTTTGTTCCTTTTATGTCCGCCCAGAAAATATCAGGGTCGATATTGCAGTAAAGGGTTGGAATGATTCTGGCCTTTGGGGCTTGTCCGGCTATTTCTTCCAAAACAGTGGAAAGTTCAGATGGATCAAGGATATCGATTTTGTTCAACAAAAGGATATCTGCCCGGGTAAGCTGGCTTGTAAATACAGACCCAAATGCCTCTCTTGCTTCCCAGAATTCACCGTCCACAACGGTGATGGTTTTATTGACACTGAAATGCGGTGAGAGTGTCCGGTCTTCCATTGCCTCAATAATACCTGATGGATCTGCCACACCCGTCGCTTCAATCACAACCCGTTCAGGGGCATACTCATGTCGCAGCATCTGAAGGGTCTGGATCATATCCATTTTCAGGGAACAACAGATACATCCACTGCTGAGCTCAACGATATCAGCGGCAGCCGTATGCTTTATCAAGGCACTGTCTATCCCTGCTTTTCCGAATTCATTCACCAGAACAATGGTTTTAGACAGATCACCTGAAAATTGCAAAATCCGTTTAACCAGCGTAGTTTTACCGGTTCCCAGGAATCCGGTTACAATAAACACCTGTGTCTTCATTTCAGGGTCAGCCTTTGGTGGCGGGTTCCTTAGATGCCGGAGGGTGTTCTTTTTCCTTCTCGGTCTCTTTTTCCTGTTTTTTCAATGCGTTTGCTTTTTCCTTTTCCCTTTTTTTCTCTTCAGCCTCTTTGGCCGCTTTTTCAATCACATCATACCCAAGAAGGGCCTGGGCCACATACGCGGATAGATCTTTCATGACAATATCTGACCCCAGTCCGGCAATGCCCAGCTGAAGGCCCTGGTAGCAGAATGGACAGCAGGATACCAGGGCTTGTGCGCCCGTCTTTTCAGCCTCTTTGATTCTTTCCTGGGACATGCGGCCCTGGATATCGGGAAATCCTGCCTTCAGACCCCCGCCTGCGCCGCAGCACCTGGAATACTCCCTGTTTCTGGGCATTTCAACAAGGGTTAATTCCGGAATGGCTTCCATGATCATTCTGGGGGCGTCAAATCCCCCGGTCGCTCTGCCGAGGTGACAGGGATCATGATATGTGACGGTCTGTCTGACAGGGTATGGAAACGTCAGTTCCCCGGTTTTCAGCAGGCGGGCCAGGTATTCCACGGTGTGCAGCACTTCAAAATTCAATGGTTTTATTTTCGGGTAGTCCTGCATAATGGTTTTGAAACATCCGGAACAGGAGCTGATCAACGTATCGATACCCAGGCTGTTGAACTGGTCAATATTTTCGCTGAACAACCTTTTGTATTCAGGATCTCCCATTCTGAGAAGTACACTGCCGCAGCATTTTTCGTCCTTCCCGAGTACACCGTAATCAATATTCAATGTTTCCAGGATATTGATGGTATTGATGGCGACCTGTTTGACATTGGCATCATAGGAGGCCGTGCAGCCGAAGAAAAGAAGCACCTTGCCGTTTGTTTTTTTGATCTGCCTGGGTTCCTGGATGATCAGACCATCTTTTTTTGCACGGCGGGACCACTTGGTCCGGCCGGCCCTTGGCTGCTGCCAGGGATTGTCAAAGGTCTTGATGCTTTTCCGGAGCGCCTTCTGAGGCTCCAGTGGTCCATAATCCGCACGGACAATCAACCGTCTGAGTTCCTCCCAGAGGTTCACCGTATCGATGTGGGCAGGGCAGACCACTTCACACTGGCCGCAGGTGGAACATTCATACAGGTTGGTTACAAAGTCATCCATCTGTTCCCGGGTGATCTCCTGATACCCGCAGATCTTTTTGATCACGGTTTTCAGGGATTCTCCGATTTTTTCACTTTTCATAATCCCGGCAAGAAACCCATTCTGTGACCGGGCAATCCGTAAAAAATCCATGATTTTCCGGCGGGGAATCAAGGATTCTCTGGCATCCTGATCATGGACCGGGCACCAGGTCAGGCATTCTCCGCAGCGGGTGCAGGCATCCAGTTCTATGAGCCGTTTCATATCAAGTTTATGAACCGGTATCTGTCTGACCGGTTCTTTTTCTTCAATCT
Organism: Desulfotignum sp.; assembly: GCA_011389715.1. Classification (GTDB taxonomy): domain Bacteria; phylum Desulfobacterota; class Desulfobacteria; order Desulfobacterales; family Desulfobacteraceae; genus Desulfotignum. Next base: position 2,151 of record JAABTU010000009.1, on the reverse strand, counting down.
GCGAATCCACGGCCTCTGACGTCTCATTTTCAGTCTTGGTCCCATCTGTTCCGGAGTCAGATTTTTTTTCTTCTTCGGTCATATCTTACACCTTCCATTCATCATCTGGTTAAACCCGTTTTTCATTTTTGACGCCATCCACGGTTTCAATAAAATAGGTCAGAGGTGTGTTGAAAATGTGACGCATTTTGCCAAAGGGGAGATAGGCCACAAATATGGCAGCAACAACACCATGGACATACCAGAGCACCGGATACACCGATGCCCAGTCAAGGGGGAAGAGTGAAAATAATCTGGAAACAGCAAACCCTGTAAAGGAATATACCCCGGTATCAGAGGGAATCTGGGTCACGAGAATCCGTGCGCCTTCAACGGCAAACCCGGCCAGCACAAGGAGGCCGATAATGATCAGGGCGATGTTGTCCTGATATTCTGATACCACATGTTTTGGTTTGATAAAATAGCGCTTGACCGCTGCCCAGAGAATGCCAAGCAGAATGAAAAGGCCCAGAAGGTCATTGACAAAAGCGGTAAACCAGTGGTTTTTATCATTCAGTGCCATCATCAGTTCCCCGTCCGGATTAAAATAAAATCCAATGGCAGTGAACAGGCTCAGCAGAAATCTGAGCAGGATTGCCGTAAAAATAAGCGAGTGCATGGACCAGCGGGAAACACTTTCCTTGAGAATTCTTTTCTGAAGCAGGACATCGAGAACAACTACTTTCACAAGGGAAAACAGTTTTCTCGAGAACAGGGTGTTCCAGATCGATTCTGAGCTTACGCTTATTTTGCGGTGAACAGAGGTTTCTTCTCCTTTGACACTTCCCTTGAACCAGAAAGCGATCATGCTGAACATCCCCGCAAGAAAAATCAGGCCGGCAATGCCGAATATTGGATGTCCCATGGCCAGAGGCGAATTGTGGCAGATAATGCAAAGGGCACTTTTGGAAGGAAGAACCGCTGCCGGCGCCCCTGCCGGATTGTTTTTGAAATGACATTTCTCACAGTTTTTTTCATTGGCGGCATCAGCAAAGATATGCTCTGAAAGGGGTATGGGAACATTGTCATAATCCGTATACGAAAGCTTTACCCGCAGGTCTGCAGGATCCAGCCGGACAAATTCCGATTGAAAATGGCAGGCCTGGCAGGAAACCCTCAGGTGGGGGGCATGTGCGGCATTTTCGGAATGAACCGGGTGGCACTCCCGGCATGTGGCCCCTGTCTGCGTTTTGTGGGGCGACCGGGCGATGTCTGTATGACAGCTGATGCAGGCGACAAAACGGTGTGCCGGCTGATTCTGGTGAAAGGTTTCCGGCGTAACCCTGAGACTGATATCTTCACTGGCATCTCTTTTTTTAATGTCTGATTCACTGTGACACTCATAACAGAATGTCTGGGAGGCGATGACCCCTTCGTTGGTGTGAATATTTGGCATTCTGTGGCAATCAAGGCAGATCAGGGCTTCCTGAGCAGTTGTTTCATCAGCATGTTCCGATGACGGATCCAACGGCATTGCAGCAAAAACCAGTGCAGGACTTCCGGCTGCCATATAAACCATCAGCATCCCACCGGCTATGATATGTTTTATCATTTTCATATGCATAAAAAGTTCCCTATTGAAATTTTAATGTAACGGATTTTTCATACGGGTCATGCCGTTTCACTGTTTGTCATCTGTTTGCGTTTCCATTCTTCAGGATGGTCTTCCATAAATCTCTTTTTTTCGATTTTTCCTGTAAAAATTGATTTTTCCATGGGAAAAATATCCGGAACAAGGTGGGTGTCAGCCATATGGACCACACCGATATACATCACCGCCAGGACCGCTTCGTAGAAATGAAGATACCCGGCAATATTTATGAAATATCCGGGAAATATTCTGGCAAAAAAATCAGGGTACCACAGTATGAGGCCGGTAATCCCCATACTTTGCATCCCCAGCAGCTCAGCCCAGTAATCATATTTTTGAAGGTAGCTGTACCGGTCAAACAAGGGGGGGGTATCCTTGTTAAAAGCATATCGTAAATTCTGATACAGATCCTTTATGTCTTTTTTTCCCGGCAGCATGGAATCCGGGCCCGACCATGTCTGCTTTAACACAAATTTATAATAAAACAGCCAGAAAATGTGGACCAGAACCCCCATATAGAG